>CAZBMI010000018.1:0-12162 GCA_964492885.1 uncultured Planctomycetia bacterium
CTATCTTCATGTGTACAGACTCCTTTAAAAAAAAGGGACGGTCCTAAAGGGGACACCCCTGAGATTGAGCTTTGTTACTTTTTACACTTTTCCTAGCAACCATGTTTGATTTTTAGCTAGATACACTAAAATATATATTTTTATAAAATTTCATCAATTTCCGTGCTTAAGGGGTGTCCCCTTTAGGACCGTCCCCTATAATAAGTTTTTTTGCCTCTTCTTGCTTCATGCTGTAAGAATGCTCTTTGGAGGGGAAAGCGCGGTCTTCGACTTCCTGTTTGTATGACTCAACAGCCTTTCTGATATCAGAATATATATCAGCATACTCTTTGACAAACTTAGGCTTCTTAGACTTTATAACGCCTAACATATCGTGGGCAACAAGCGCCTGGCCGTCACACTCGGGGCCCGCGCCTATTCCTATGGTCGGAATATTCAGTCTCTTTGTTATAATACCTGCCAGCACATCGGGAACGCACTCTAGAATAATACTAAAGACCCCGAGCTTTTCAAGTAAAAGCGCCTGGGCTATAAGTTCTAAGGCCTTTTCGGAGCTCTGGCCCTGCACCTTAAAACCTCCCAGTTTATCCGCTGTCTGCGGGGTAAGCCCGATGTGGGCCATTACGGGAATACCTGCCTTGATGATGCTCTCTGTGACTTCAGGGCATTTATCAAACCATTCGAGTTTTATCGCGTCACAGCCGGCTTCCTCAATAAAGAGTTTCGCGTTGGAGAGCGGCTCGGATATGTTTAACTGGTAAGACTCATAAGGCATGTCTCCGACAAGCAGGCTGTTTTTTACAGCGCGCCTTGCGGCCTTGGCGTGATAGAGCATATCGCGCATTGTAACGGATTTAGTCGATTCGAGGCCGAGGACGGTGTTGGCAACAGAGTCGCCTACCAGTATGACATCTATGCCCGCGTCATCGATTATCGATGCCAGCGGAAAACTATACGCTGTAAGCAGTGTTATAGGCTGTGAAGCCTTCTTCTTGTCTTTAAGGGATTCTATGGTAACCTTGCTCATATAATCTCCACAAACTTCTTAACAATCTTGGGGTCAAAATCCTGTCCGCTTTTCGCGATAAGCTCTTTCTTCGCCTCTTTACTGCTCATGCCTTTCCGGTAAGGCCTGTCTGTTGTCATCGCGTCATACGCGTCACAGACTTTGAGCATGCGGGCTGAAAGCGGTATCTCTTCGCCTTTTAACCCGTCGGGATAACCGCTTCCGTCATAGAGCTCCTGGTGATACCGTACAAGGTCACACAACGCTGACATATACCTTATAGGCTTTATTATGTTAACTCCTATTATAACATGCTGTTTCATCTCTTCCTGCTCTTCAGGAGTAAGCGCGCCCTGTTTTTTCAGTACCTCATCTCTTATGCCTATCTTTCCCACGTCATGCAATATAGCGCCGCTCTTTAGCACTTTCATCATTTCTTCATCGAGCTTCATGGCCCTGCCGAGTCTTTCTACGTAAGCGGCAACCCTGTCTATGTGGCCTTTACTGTAAGTATCCCTTGCCTCTACGGCAACAGCCAATGCTGTCACAGTCTCTAAATAGGTCTTTTCCGCGTCCTGGTTAAGCTCGTAATTATCAATCGCCACGGATACCTGTGAGGCGACATTCGAAAATAACATTATGTCATCTTTATCAAACATTTTGCGGTTAGATTTATCACATACTAAAATAACTCCATGCACCTTATCCCTGCTTATTAAAGGGGCCGCTATAATAGAATCTTTCGCAAGCCCGTTCTTATACTCAAAATAGGCAGCGGCATTGTGGCTGACGTCAGAGACCGATTCAAGTTTCTTAAGCGTTATGACCCTTCCTATCAGGCCTTTCTCCGGGTCTATATTTAATTTCTGAAGAATGCTCTGCATGCGGTAGTTGACCTTCATCGAGAGGGTATTCTCGTCCTCATTATAAACATATATCGCTCCGGATTTAGCGTATACTCCCTCTACAAGCGTCTGAAGGACAAGTTCAAACAAATTCTCTATGCCCCTGGTAGATGTAACAGCCGAGCCTATCTTGTCAAGCACATTCTGCAATACCTTTTTGGATGATTCCAGCTCCTCTATCTTGTCCTGAAGCTCGCCTGTTATCTTGTTAAAAGAAGCGGCCAGGTGGCCTATCTCATCCTGCTCAGTGACTTTAACTCTTTTTGTGTAATCACCTCCCGCAATATCCTTCGCGTTGGAGGAAAAACGCGACAAGGCAACCATGCTCCTTCTTACAAGGTCGAACGAGGCAAGGCTCAATAAGACCACGAGAAATATTGTAATATTAAAATATGGCAGCTGTTCTTTCAGCAGAGGCGTTATCTTAAGATAGTGTATGATAAATACAAGAAGCACAATCGGCACAAGCGACATAAAGACAAACGCTATGCTGAACTTTCTGTATAAACTCGATTCCGAAAGTTTTGACACCTTGATTTTGGGATTCATGGTTTTTTAATCCTTATATCCCCGCGGTATTTATAATCTCAGGGACAAGTTTTTCCCAGCCTATCGGCATTATATGTACCCCCCGGCAGGCGCTTTTAAGCCGGCTTATTATCCTTACTGTTATCTCAACGGATTTCTTCTTCTTATCAGGAGCGCTGTCTATCTCCTGTATAAGCTCATCCGGCACGTATATGCCTGCTACATTGTCGTTCATGTATTGAGCCATCTTTGCTGACTTAAGCAGAATGACCCCTGCTATAACCGGAACATCGTATTCTTTGGCGTGTTTCATAAACTGCCTGAACCTCTCTATGTCAAAAACGCCCTGCGTCTGGAAAAATTCAGCTCCTGCCTTTATCTTCTTCTCCATCTTTATAAGCTCAGGCTCCAGAGGATCAGCGCAGGGGTTGACAACAGCGCCTGCGCAGAACTTCGGCCTGCTGTTAAGCGCGTTACCCGAGGCGTCTTTGCCCTGCTGTAATGATTTGATAATTTCAAGAAGCTGTACGGAATCAAGGTCAAAGACAGGTTTTGCCTGCGGGTGGTCTCCGCTTAAAGGGTGGTCTCCCGTAAGAACAAGTATATTCTCTATCCCAAGACATGCCGCGGAAAGGATATCAGACTGCAGGGCCAGCCTGTTCCTGTCACGGCAGGTAACCTGAAAAACAGGCTCTATCCCGAGCTGCTTGAGCAGGTGTGATGCCGCGAGAGAGCCAAGCCTCATGACAGCGCTCTGTAAATCCGTAACGTTTATTGCGTCTACTTTGCCTATAAGCGGTTTTGCGTCTTTTAACATACCGCTTACATCAGCCCCTTTAGGCGGGCCTGTCTCGCTTGTTACTATGAACTTACCTGATTTTATGGCTTTTTTTAAACTCATATCGCACTTGCTATTTATGATTGTCATTGCGAGGAGGATTTTCCTATCACGTTTTCCGACGAAGCAATCTCAAGTATTTAAGATTGCCGCGCCCTTGACATTGAAATGTCAAGGGCTCGCAATGACGTAGTTTGAACAATAATTATTTTAGAAAGACCTTATTCTAATATCACCTTCTGCGGCTTTATCTGCCTGGAATAATCAAAAGGCTTTACTATCCTCTTCATGTCATCCAGGCAGTTTAACTCTTTCAATCTCTTATATATCAGTATCCAGCCGCAGTCTCTCTCTTTATCGGTTTCGCATTTTCCATTCTTAGAACCGCCGCACGGGCCGTTTAATAAGCCTTTTGCGCAGACTGTCAAGGGGCATATTCCGCCTGTCTTGTCAATAATGCACTCACCACAGAGCACGCACTTCTGCGAAAAATGCCCCCCGCGCTCGACCTCTCCCAGGAACAGGCTGTCAAGCCCGGGGTGAACCCTTTCGACCCTTATGCCGTCTCTTATCGATTGGGTGCCGTCACCGCAGGCAAGAGAAAGCACCGCGTCTGTCTTTTTAAGGGCCTCTTTCTCTTTCTGGAAAAGCTGTTTTACTTTAACAAGGTGGCATGCGGGATCGAGTATGGCCTTTCCTGTTATCTCCTTGCCCTCAGCTTTGAGTTTCTTTGCCATTGCGCCTACTTCTTCCTCGCCGCCTGTCTTGCAGACAGTAGCGCACTGGGCGCATCCTATGATAAATATCCTCTTGCTATTCTTAAGCGACTCCAGGATATGTTTATAGGGCTTGTTCTTCGTTATTATCATACTATGCCTCTTTGCTTTTTAAAAAGCTCAACGCAGTTTCTCATAAGTATAGCTGTTGTAAGCGGGCCCACCCCTCCGGGTACGGGCGATATAAAAGAGGCCTTTTCACTTGCCTTGTCAAACTCCACGTCCCCGGTAATCTTTCCGTCTACCCTGTTTATGCCCACGTCTATTACAACAGCCCCCTGTTTTACCCATTCACCTTTGATAAGGTTGGGCTTTCCCGCGGCAGAGATAAGTATGTCAGCTTCCCTTACGTGCCCCGCGAGCTTGTTCATTTTACTTGTAGCTATATGGCAGACAGTAACAGTCGCGAACTTATCCAGAAGCAGCATTGAAAGCGGTTTTCCGACTATAGCGCTGTGTCCTATCACAACAGCTTCTTTGCCGTATATATCATCCACGCACATCGCTATCAGTTCCATCGCGGCTGAGGCGGTAGGAGGGACAACCTGGTAGGCATTAAGCAGAAGCTTTCCTTTATTCTCAGGGTTTACCCCCTCGGCATCTTTATCAGCCGATATAAAAGATGTTACCTTTACCGTGTCAAAACCTTCGGGCAAGGGCGACTGGAGTATAATGCCGTTTACGCTGGCATCCGTGTTTAATTCTTCTATCTTCGCTGTTAAATTTTCTTCGGTAACAGGCCCGTCAACCCGGATAAGCTCATACTCCATTCCTATCGCGGAAGCTATCTTCTTCTGTGAATTAGCATAAACAGAGAAAGCGCCGCCCTCAGAAACCTGGAGAGCCGTAAGCTTCGGGAGAGAACCTGCTGAAGATTTCAATGCTTCTATCTCCCGGCTTAAATCCTCCCTGATGCGGCCTGCTTTCTCTTTTCCGTTGAGTATTGCAGCCGACATATTATACCTGCATCCTTTCCCTGGCCTTGGACAATATATTTGTCTTTAACTGTTTTATCTCGCGGTGAAGCACCCTGTTCTTCTCTGTTATCCTTACTGAATACTTCTTATCCTTGACATCTTTAAGGTTTATATTGATGTTTTCAAGCGCTGATTCAAAAGCAGCGTCCAGGGCGTAGACAGCCACAACCACGTCTGATAATATATTCTTGCTGCCTACATAAGCCAGCTCAAGAGCCACTACAGTTGCCTTGTATGTATAATTACATATATCCGCAGGCGGTGTTATAGCGCGCTTGAGCGCGGGCTGCAGCCTGACAATATTATCTTTGTGCTTCTTAGAGGCCTTTGATAAATTCTGATAGGCCTTTACGTCTTTATCTATAAGCAGCAGGAGCTTTTTTCTTATATTCTCGCTCTTCTTGAGAGCCTTCTGAGACCTCTCTTTATATCCGTTAAACCCTTTACCTGCCAGAGTAAAGTTCGCGACCATGCTCAACAGGCCGCAGCCTAACATGCCTATCACAGCGGCTGTACTGCCTCCGCCCGGGGCAGGCGATTTAGAAGCTAATTTATCAGAATAGAACTTGATGCTTTTATCCGCGAAATTCATATGGCCTCCGTATTTACCTTAAAATCAGAACAATCCCTTTATCCTGCCTTGATTATCAGCAGTGATATTCCATGCCGCCGGCTTTTTCGGCAAACCCGGCAGAAGGAGTATGCCGCCGCATACAGGCACAACAAAACCAGCGCCTGAAAATATCCTTATATCGTGTATGTTCAATTTCCAATTCTCAGGCTCACCTTTTAAATGACGTTTATCCGATACAGAGAACTGTGTCTTGGCGATGTTTACAGAGAGTTTTTTAAGGCCCAGGTCTCTTATCTTCTTAAGCGATTTCTTTGCCTTTGAGGAATATATAACGCCCTTTGCCCCGTATACCTTTTTGGCTATAAGCTCTATCTTATCTTCTATCTCCGTATTATCATTATACAATAACTTAAAAGAAGCTTTCTTCTTCTGAATTGTACGAATACAGCCTTCTGCCAATCCTACAGCCCCGTCACCCCCTTTTTTGACAGCATCTGATACATAAGCGTCTATTCCCAGCTGCCGGCAAAAATCTTTTATCTTTTTAATGGATTTCTCAGAATCATTCGGGAACCTGTTTATGGCAACTACAGGTTCTATGCCAAAAACCCTTATAATGCTGATATGCTTGTTAAGGTTCGACAGGCCCTGCTGTCTTACGGCCCTGCACGATGCCACGATAACGGCAAGAGACGGCTTTAACCTGCCCTGCCGGCAGACAATGTTAAAGAACTTCTCAGCCCCTAGGTCAGAACCAAAACCGCTTTCTGTTATAACATAATCGGAAAGTTTTAAACCCATGAGTGTTGATACAAGGCTGTTGGCTCCGTGGGCGATATTCGCGAAAGGCCCGCAATGCACAAAGACGGGGTTTCCCTCTATAGACTGGACAAGGTTGGGCATAATGGCATTTACCAAAAGCGCGCTCATAGAGCCTACGGCCTTTAACGCTTTAGGCGTAAGAGCCTTACCGTTGTTTGTAAAAGCGATTATCATTTTCGAAAGCCTCTTCTGCAGGTCGGTTATGTCCCTGCTTAAGGCCAGTATCGCCATAGCCTCGGAAGCGGCTATTATGTCAAAACCGCTTGTGTAGCCGGTTTTTTTATTCACGGAAAAACGCATATTGCGTAATGTCCTGTCGCTTATATCTATTGTACGCCTCAGGAGTATCCTTGACGGGTCTATCTTGTGCTTGTTGCCAAAATATATACTGCTGTCAAGCATAGCGCAGAGTAAGTTATTCGCGCCTGATACAGCGTAACCATCACCTGTAAAATGAAGGTTTATGTCCTCCATGGGTATTACCTGAGAATACCCCCCTCCGCACGCGCCGCCTTTTATGCCGAACATAGGGCCTAAAGAAGGCTCACGCAGACAGAGGATAGCCTTTTTCTTCAATTTCGCAAAAGCCTGGGTAAGGCCTATGGCGGTGGATGTCTTTCCCTCGCCGTATTTCGTGGGTGTCATTGAGGTAATAAGGATGAGTTTGCCGTCAGGCCTGTTCTTTAACCTGGAGAGGACAGATAGAGATACCTTGGCTATATGCCTGCCATAGGGTATAAGCTCATCATGTTTTATTCCGGCAGATTTCGCTATCTCTGTTATCTGTTTCGGTCTGGCGCGTTGAGCTATCTCTATATCAGAAGGCATGTTTTGTAATCACCTTTTTTGTATTATTTTACCTGAAAACTGCGTCTGTGTATAGGAGAAAATCCCTTTTCGAATATTGCGCTTATGTGCCTTTTTGTCCCGTAGCCTTTATGTTTTAAAAAACCGTATCCCGGAAAAACACTGTCATAAAATTCAAGCAGACGGTCCCTTGTAACCTTAGCGATTATGGAAGCGCATGCTATAGAGAGATTCTTTTGGTCGCCATTTACAATCGAAACCTGCTTTATCTGAAGGCGCAGGCGCATATTTCCGTCTATAAGAAGCAGGTCAGGCCTGGCCTTAAGGTCAAAAACAGCTCTTTCCATGGCAAGGATAGTTGCCTGATATATATTAATAGAGTCGATAAGAGTCTCTGAAACAATCCCTACGCCTATTGCCGCGCGCTCTCTTATCTCTGTATAGGCGAGCTCTCTTGCCGCGGGAGTAAGCCTCTTGGAATCATCAATTCTTACTGTAAAATCACATCTCTTAAGCACAACAGCCGACGCTACAACAGGCCCTGCTAAAGGCCCCCTGCCGGCTTCATCAATACCTGCTGCAACCTCGCCCTTTAAACCGGCATAAGCGCTTATGCCCTTAAGCCTGCTTATCTTTTTTTTGACCGGATGGCCCAATGTCTTCTTCAACCTTTGTCTTTTTACCGACCTTTTTGCGCAGGTAGTACAACTTGGCGCGTTTTACTTTTCCGCGTTTTACAACCTCAATCTTATCGACAATAGGGGAATGGAGCATAAACGTCCGTTCAAGCCCCTCTCCGTAAGATATGCGCCTTACCGTAAAGCTCTCTCTTGTGCCTGAGCCTTTTCTGGATATTACTATACCCTGAAATGCCTGCAGCCTCTGCTTTGCCTCTTCAATAATCTTTATATACACCTTTACGGTATCGCCTACGGCAAACCCGGGCACCTCTTTCTTCATGTGCTTTGCTTCTACATCCTTAATCTTGCCCATTATTCTTTCTCCTTCCTTGTAATATATAACAAACGATACTTATGCGTTTGTTTCGTCGTGCGTCGTGCGTGATGCGTATTGCGCATTTTTTTTCACGCAATACTCAATACGCACCGCGCAATACAAATCCTGTGCTCTTATACCTTTTATATCTCGAGCTGGCTTATATGTTTTATGATATCAGGCCTCTGCTCTATCGTCCTGAATATTGATGCTTTTTTTCTCCACTGTTTTACAAGGTTATGGTCTCCTGAGACAAGAAGCTCAGGCACCTTCATGCCTTTGTAATCAGCCGGTCTCGTATACTGCGGATATTCCAGCATATTGCTGCTGAAGCTCTCCTCCGCGTTAGAATCCTTATGCCCGAGAACACCCGGCAGGAATCTTATCACGCTGTCAACAAGCACCATAGCAGGCAGCTCTCCGCCTGTAAGCACATAGTCACCTATGGATATCTCCTGGTCTATAAAAGACCTTATCCTCTCATCCAGCCCCTCGTAATGGCCGCATATCAGTATAAGCGAATCTCTTTTCGCGAGAGAGGCGCATAGGTTGTGGCTTAACAGCGCGCCTCTTGGGCTTAAGAGTATCACCTTTGCTTTTGGCGACATCTTCTTTACCGCTTTAATCGCGTTAATTACAGGCTGGCACTGCAATACCATACCCGGCCCGCCTCCAAAAGGCTTATCATCCACCTTACGGTGCTTATCGGCGGTATAGTCGCGTATATTATGCGCATAAATCTTTACTTTTAAAGACTTTTTGGCGCGCTTGATAATCGACTCCGAGGTCAGCGCCTTAAACATGCCCGGAAAAAGCGTCAGTATGTGTATATTCATACGCAATATCAACGTTAAGTTATAAGCTATAAGCTTTAAGCCTTAAGCTGTTACTCCTAAACATTCGGCTTACAGCTTAGAGCTTACGGCTTACAGCTAATTAAGCTCCCTTGACTATACTTTTTACAGTGTCGCTCATTTCCGCGCCAACACCTATCCAGTAATCAGCGCGTTTCTTGTCAATCTTCACTAAAGCGGGATTTTTTGACGGGTCGTAAAACCCGAGTTCCTCTATCGCCCTGGTGTTCCTGCTCCTGCTCTTATCGCACACTATAATCTTAAAATGCGGCCTTCCTTTTGAACCCATTTTCTTAAGACGAATCTTTACTGCCATTTTTATCACTCCCCATAAGTTTTAAGATTTTACTCTTCTTATCCTTGCCCCCATCAACGAGAGCTTCTTCTCCATATCCTTATACCCCCTGTCAAGGTGGTATACCCTTGATATTACGGTCCTTCCTTTCGCGACCATTCCCCCTATAACCAGTGCTGCCGATGCCCTGAGGTCAGAGGCCATAACCTCCGCTCCGCTTAACTGCTTTGTGCCGTGGACAATAGCGCTGTCTCCTTCAAGGTTTATCCTGGCGCCCATTCTGTTTAATTCTCCGACATGCATAAACCTTTCAGGGTATATCTTCTCTGTTATAATGGCTATGCCTTTGGATACAGCCATAAGGGCCATTATCTGCGCCTGCAGGTCTGTCGGAAAACCCGGATACGGCAAAGTAGTAAGAGCGGCTGTCTTCAACCTGCGGCCTGCCCTTACCCTTATATTTCCTTTTGCCTTCTTTGTTATAACAGCCCCTGCCTGGTTAAGTATATCTGCCGGAGCGCTCAGGTGGTTTATGTCAGCGCCTTTTATGGTAACATCGCCTTTTGTCGCGCAGGCGGCTATCATGTATGTAGCCGCCTCTATACGGTCGGGTATGAGTTTATGTTCCGCGCCGCGCAAGCGCTTTACGCCGTCAATCTCTATCGTATGGGTCCTGTGCCCTTTTATCCTGGCTCCCATCTTTATCAGAAACTCCGCCAGGTCTATAATTTCCGGCTCACACGCGGCATACTCTATCACCGTCTTTCCTTTTGCGAGTGTTGCCGCCATCATAACATTTGCGGTTGCCAGGACAGATGAACCAAAAGCGCCGCCAAGATATACCTTGTTTCCTCTTAACCCTCTTGTCTTTGCTATTATATAGCCGTGCTCAACCTTGATATCGGCATTGAGAGCGCTCAATCCCTTTGTATGAAGGTTGATAGGCCTTGGCCCTATTACGCATCCTCCCGGAAGCGAGACCTTCGCGTAATGTTTTTTCGCCAGAAGCGGGCCCATCATGCATACGGAAGCGCGCATTGTGCTGACATAATTATAAGCGGCTGTATTGCCTTTGTAGCCATTAGGAAATATCTCAAGCCTATTGCCTAAAAAACTCACCTTGACACCGAGCGCGCGTAATATCTTGCACATCGTAAAGACATCGCTTAACTGCGGAACACCTTTTATAACAGACTTGCTCTCAGCTAACAGGCACGCTGCCATTACAGGCAACGCGGCGTTTTTTGAGCCGTCAATTCTCACTTCGCCCGACAAGCGGGTAGGTCCGTCTATTACAAGTTTATCCATTTTTTCGGTTATTGGTTTTAGGTTCTCGGTTTTTGCTTGTTCTTAAGAGCGCTGTTATAACCCGTTCTATACCATTTAGGTCTTTAAAAATCTCAATACCATCAAAAACCCTTGAGTCTTCCATAAGCTTCTTGACATCACTATTCAAACCATCGCTAAGCTCTAAAGCCAAAAGGCCGCTGTCTTTTAAAAAACCGGGGGCATGATTTATAATGGCGCGATAAAAGTCCATGCCGTCTGCTCCTCCGTCAAGCGCCTCCCGGGGGTCTGATCTTACCTCTTTTGAGAGAGCCGGTATGTCCCCGCGTATTACGTAAGGAGGATTACATACTATTATATCAAAGCTCTTTCTATAGCTTTCCGGTATATCAAAAAGGTCTGCCTTTATGAATTCTATTCTGTCCGAAACAGAATGAAGTTTCGCGTTTTCAGAGGCCGTACTGACCGCCTTATCCGATATATCGGAAGATAGTATTTTACAATGGGGTAATTCCTTTGTCAATGAGATAGCAATATTGCCGCTTCCGGTGCACAGGTCCAATATATTAAGCTGTAAGCTGTAAGCTGTAAGCTGTAAACCGGAAATCAGTTTTATCACGGTCTCGACTAAAATTTCTGTTTCCGGCCGGGGAATAAAGACGCCTTCTCTTACGATAATCTCATTACCGAAAAAATTGGCCTTTCCTGTGATATGCTGTAATGGCTCGCCGTCTATCCGCCGCCTTGTCATCTCGTTTAAGCTAAGGGCCTGCCTGGCATCAAGGGTTACGATATCCGCGTAAAGCTCCGTCCTGCCGCAGCCTAACAGGCTGCGCAACATCTCCTCGGCATTGACGCGCGGTGATTCAACGCCTTGCGCCTTAAGTTTTGACGTAAGGGTCAAGACCACATTATCACTGTTCATAAGCTCTCAAGCCTTGCTTTCTTATCGGCGGATACAAGATTTGTTATGAGCTCATCCAGGTCGCCCTGCATGACTGCCTCCAGTTTATGAAGCGTAAGGCTTATCCTGTGGTCAGTTACGCGCCTGTCAGGAAAATTGTAAGTCCTTATCTTTTCGCTTCTGTCGCCCGAGCCTACCTGGCTCTTTCTGTCTTTGGATATTTTATCGGTCCGTTCCTGTTTTACCTTTTCAAAAAGGCGTGAGCGCAAAACCTTCATCGCCTTGAGTTTATTCTTCAGCTGTGAACGCTCATCCTGGCATGTTACGATTATATCCGTCGGAATATGCGTTATGCGGACTGCTGAGTCCGTTGTATTTACGCTTTGCCCTCCATGCCCGCTTGAGCGGTAAACATCCACGCGTATATCCTTCGGGTCTATCTTTATGTCCACCTCTTCTGCCTCAGGTAATACGGCAACAGTAACGGCAGAGGTGTGTATCCTCCCCTGCGATTCTGTAGCAGGAACACGCTGGACCCTGTGAGTGCCGCTCTCATATTTAAAATTCCTGTAAACGCCTTTGCCTTCTATCGA
>CAZBMI010000019.1:0-11919 GCA_964492885.1 uncultured Planctomycetia bacterium
CAGAAGAACAGAAAAAGAAGTATCTTCCTGATATAGCAAGTGGTAAGAAGCTCGCTGCTTTCGGCCTTACCGAGGCAGGCGCGGGAAGTGACGCGGGCGCGGTTACCACAACCGCGAAAAAAGAAGGCGATTATTACATACTTGACGGCGTAAAACAGTGGATTACAAACGGCGGCGAGGCGGATACATACACGGTTATCGCGATGACAGACAAGTCCAAAGGAAGCCGCGGAGCAAGCGCTTTTATAGTGGAGAAAGGCACCCCGGGGTTTGATTTCGGAAAAAAAGAGAAAAAGCTGGGTATAAGGTCCTCGGCTACAAGAGAGCTTGTATTTACTAATTGCAAGGTCCCCAAAGAGAATCTTCTTGGGAGAGAAGGTCTGGGCTTTATAGTGGCAATGAAGACTTTTGACAAGTCACGCCCCGGCATAGGCGCCCAGGCTGTCGGCATTGCTCAGGGAGCCCTTGACCACGCGTTAAAATACGCGAAAGAGCGTGTCCAGTTCGGCAAGCCCATATCCAGCTTTCAGGGTATCCAGTTTATGCTGGCTGACATGGCAACTCAGATAGAAGCAGCCCGAGCGCTTGTATATTCAGCAGCAAGGCTTATAGACTCAGGCGCAAAGGATATATCAAAATTATCCGCAATGGCAAAACTTTACGCCTCTGATGTGGCGATGAGAGTTACTACTGACGCCGTTCAGGTATTCGGAGGTTACGGCTACATGCGCGACTATCCTGTTGAAAAGTATATGCGCGATGCCAAGATTACGCAGATATATGAAGGCACAAACCAGATACAGCGCGGGGTTATAGCGGCAGAGCTGATAAAAGAGATGCTCAAGAAGTAATAGGTTTATATGAATATAATAGTATGTATAAAACAGGTTCCTGATACCGCCAATGTCAAGATAGACCCGGAAAAAAATACCCTTATACGCGAGGGTGTTGAGTCTATCATAAACCCTTTTGACATGTACGCCATAGAAGAGGCTGTACGCACAAAAGAGAAGTTTGACGGTAAGGTGACAGTTGTTACCATGGGTCCCCCACAGGCAGAATCCGCTCTCCGGGAGGCCATATCAATGGGCGCGGATGAGGCTGTCCTCGTATCCGACAGGGCATTTGCTGGCAGTGATACCTGGGCAACCAGCTATACCTTAGCCTGCGCGATAAAAAAGATAGGGGTTTTTGATATTATATTCTGCGGAAAACAGGCAGCAGACGGTGATACCGCGCAGGTAGGCCCGGGGATATCAATGCACCTTGACATACCTCAGGTGACTTATGTGAAGAAGATAGAAGAGCTTGAGCCTTCGGCGGCGCGCGTTGAACGCATGAGAGAAGAAGGCTTTGAGATTATAGAGACACCCCTTCCTGTTCTGTTTACAGTTGTAAAGGAGATAAATGAGCCTCGCATACCTTCTTTAAAAGGCAAGATGAGGGCCAAGTCAGCTCAGATAAAGACCTTAACTGCGGAAGATCTTGAGGCTGATGAGAAGTCGCTCGGGTTAAACGGCTCTCCCACGCAGGTTGTAAAGATATTTACTCCGCCTCCGCGTGAAGGCGGACAGATGCTTTCAGGTTCTGCTGATGAGATAGTGGATAAACTGGTAGAAGTCTTAAAGGACGAATGCAAAAGTAAATTTTAAATATGTCTATAGAGATTATTACGGAAAAATGTGTCGGATGCCAGGCGTGTTTAAAGGCATGCCCTTTTGGCGCCATAAGCATGGAAGGAAAGCTTGCTGCTATAGATTTTGACAAGTGTACCTTATGCGGGGCATGCGTTGACTCATGCAAGTTTGACGCCATACTATTGCGAAAAGAAGAGGCTGTTACACAGGATATTTCAGCTTACAAAGGCGTATGGGTTGTAGCGGAGCAGAACAAAGGTGTTCTCCAGAGCGTTACGTACGAGCTTCTCGGAAAAGGAAAAGAGCTTGCTGATAAGCTTGAGGCAGAACTTTGCGCGGTATTGCTTGGCAGCAACACCGAGCAGATGGCGAATAAATTAATACACCGCGGGGCTAAAAAGGTATACACTGTTGATTCGCCGAAACTCGGGCACTATCAGAACGAGCCCTACTCAAAGGTGCTTATAGAATTGATAAATGAGTACAAGCCCGAGATAGTCTTATGCGGGGCAACATCCACCGGCCGTTCATTGATATCAAGGGTTGCCGTAAAGATAGATGCCGGCCTTACAGCGGATTGCACAGGCCTGGATATAGACCAGGAGAAGAGGCTCCTATTACAGACAAGGCCCGCGTTTGGCGGTAATATAATGGCTACAATAATCTGCCCTAACCACAGGCCTCAGATGGCTACTGTCAGGCACAAGGTTATGAAAGAGGCAGATGTTGACACTTCCAGGAAAGGCGAAATAATAAATAAATCCTATAATGAAGATATCTTATCCTCCAGGACGAAGGTTATAAAGGTCGTGGAAGAAGAAGGCCAGACAGTCAATCTCTCAGAAGCTGATATAATAGTATCAGGAGGAAGAGGCCTTGGCAAACCCGAGAGTTTTAAAGTCTTACACGAACTGGCAGATGCCATAGGAGGCGCGGTCGGCGCCTCGCGCGCTGCTGTTGACGCTGACTGGATAGCGTATTCACACCAGGTAGGGCAGACGGGAAAGACCGTATGCCCAAAGATATATATTGCCTGCGGCATATCGGGACAGATACAGCATTTAGCGGGCATGTCATCTTCGGATATAATAATCGCCATTAACAAAGACCCTGACGCGCCTATATTTAAAGTCGCCAACTACGGCATAGTAGGCGACCTGTTTGAAATAATCCCTAAGCTTACCAAAAAACTGCAATCAATCCTTTCTTAGAACCGCTCCATTTTATTTTAAAACCGCGCAATCCTTAGCCCCTTAGCTTTGACTTTGCTAAATACGTAATATGGTAAATGGGTTTAGTGTTATGCTTTGGGTGGCTTTCGCAGGACTTTCTTTTCTGCGAATGGCACGGTTTTTCCATTGCGCTAAACTGTATAAATGAGCAGAAAAGCAGAGCGAAAAAATCACGCTGGGATTTTTGAGCGTTCCTACGAAAGCCACCCAAAGCATAGCACAAGGAATCTTTTTTTGCGAAGGTTGCCCCAGGACCGGTAAGTGTAAACGCCCCTCAATTAAGTATTTCTTTTTTACTTAATGTAACTCTTTGGTCTTGACAACAAGGACTTATTCTGTAATAATAAAAATGTATTCGGTGGGAGCATACAATGCCTGCTTTTTACAGCGGGTACTTTAATATATAAAGCCTGCCCAATAAGCAGAGCAAACCTGCCGGATGGCATGTTTTTTTGCATATGGGTTTTTTATCAAGAACTTATAAAATATAAAAAAGGAGTAAGCATTGTATTTAAAAAAACTGGAATTATACGGGTTTAAGTCTTTTGCCAATAAGACCGCGTTGACATTCGAGCCGGGAGTAGCCGCGATAGTAGGGCCCAATGGATGCGGAAAATCCAATATAAGCGACAGCATAAAATGGGTTCTTGGAGAGCAGAGCGCCAAGGAGCTGCGCGGGTCTAAAATGGAAGATGTGATATTTAACGGCACGGACAATACAGAGGCTGTAAATCTCGCGGAAGTATCCCTTACCTTTTCCAACGTGGACCGTATTCTTCCGGTGGATTACGACGAGGTTATTATTACAAGAAAGGTCTTTCGCTCAGGGGAAAGCGAATACCTGCTTAATAAAACACAAGTCCGCTTAAAGGACATAATAGCGCTCTTAGCGGGTACGGGCATAGGCGTGAGTTCATACTCAATAGCAGAGCAGGGAAAGATGGACAGGGTCCTGCACGCGAAGCCCGAAGACAGGCGCGAGATATTCGAGGAGGCCAGCGGCATTACAAAATACAAGACAAAAAGAAAAGAGGCATTGAATAAGCTTGAGCATACCGAGGCCAATCTCGTAAGGATAGCAGACATCGTAAACGAGGTAAAACGGCAGATAGGCTCTATTGAAAGGCAGGCGCAGAAAGCGGAAAAGTTCCGCCTGCGGTTTGACCACTTGAAAGAGCTCGATATCAAGCTGGCTCTGCATAAATACAGGCAGATAAAAGACCAGGAAGATAGCAAGAGAGAGAATATTAATTCTCACAAACAGAACGAAGGCCACCTCTCGCTGGAACTTAATATACAACAGGATGAGCTGCGCATACACAGAGAGAAGATAAACTCTTTTGACGAGAATATAGCAAATACGAGGCAGGGCGTGTCCGAAGTTTCCGGCGCTATTGACATGAACAAGAACACCGTGAAGGTAAACACGGAGCGGATAGAAGAACTGAAAGCCCGCTCTGAAACACTTTCAAAGGAGATAGAGGAGATAACGAGAAGGTCCTCTGAGATGCGGCAGAAGATATCCTCAATGAAGTCAGAGTTCAGCCTGATAAACGAAGAGCGTGAAAAAAGGCAGGCCCTGGTAGCGAAAACCGAAGCAAGCGTAAAAGAGATAACTGATATCATAAAACAGTGTGAACAAGCGATATCCGAGAGCAAGGTCTCCATAATGGATAATGCCGCGAGCCAGTCAAGGGCAAGGAATGAGCTCAGCAGGGTCTCCGCGGGAGTAGCAACAGCATCATCAAGGCATCGCAGGCTGAATATAGAGAAAGAGAAGGTTATAAAGGATAAGGATGAAATAGAGAAGAACCTGCAGGCTGCCGAGACAGCGGTTACGGAACAGGGGAAAGTATTAGAAAACGTTTTGCAGCTGCTCAATTCCCTTAAGAATGCCTTTACTCAGCTAAGCGCAAGTTTTAAGGAGAAGGCAGATGCCATGGATAAGGCAAAGCACAGGCTGGCTTCGTCAAGTTCGAAATTAGAGCTCTTAAGAGACCTCAAGAAGAAACAGGAGGGGTTTTCAGAGGGCGTAAAGTCCTACATGGAGTTTATAGAGAATAACCCGGCTCAGAAAGAGTCTTTTGTAGGTATTGTCGCGGATATGATAGAAGCTGATGACAGCCTGATAAAGCCTCTTGAGTCTGTCCTGGGTGAAAAGAGCCAGGCTATTATTGTAAGAGACAGAAGCGCATGCAAAGCAGCCCAGGAATTTTTAAAAATAAACAAGAGGGGGAGAGCGCAGTTTATTATTATAGAAGAGGTTCCGCAGGAGAGCGTGATTAATCAGGCTGATACAGCTTATACAAAACTATCAACCCTGATAGGCGTAAAGCCTGAAGGGAAACCGGTTTTGGATTACCTCTTAAAAGATACCTGCCTTGTCAAGCAGATACCCGATAGCGCGGAAGCCGCGGGCCAAAACGCTGTATTTGTAACCGGGCAGGGAGATTTAAAAAGCGGCATAATATACTCAGCAGGCGCAAGCGCCGCGGATGAATATACCAGCATAATAGGCCGCGACGCTAAGATAAGAGAGCTTGCTGATGAGGTAGAGTCCCTTAAAAAACAGATATCAGAGTCAGAAGAAGAACATTCACGTACCGCGTTTAAACTTGAGCAGATGAAAAAAGACATCTCAGGCCAGGAAGAGTCCGCTAAAAAAGAAGAGATAAAACTTAACTCTAAAGAAGCTGAAAAGGTTAAAATTACAGAGGAGACGCATAAGCTTCAGGAGGAATTAAACCTTATAACGCTTGAGCTTGAAGAGACAGATATTGAAGAGTCTCAGCTTAAAGAACAGGAAGAGGCCCTGAATAGACAACTCGCGGGCCTTGAGAGCGAACGCGAAAACCTGGAAAACTCCGTAACAGAGAATCAGCGGGAGATAGCAAGACAGGGTGAAGAGAAAGAGAAAGCTGTTGTCTGCCTTGCGGAGCTCAGGACGCAGATGTCACTTGTTGTTGAAAAGTTCAACGCGCAGAGCAGCTCTCTTAATATGCTTAAAGAATCCCTGCGGAATGAGGAATCTTCTGTATCAGACAGGAGCAGGCAGATAGAAGAGGCCCGCGCTAAAATTTCTTCATTATCTGATGACATTGAACGGATTGCCAAAGAGAACGTTACGCTTTCAGATAAGCTTTCGGCGTTAAACCGGGAGCTGTCGGGCTTACAGGATGAGAGAAAGAAGGCTTGTACTTTAGTAGAGGAAAGGGAGAACAAGATACGCAGCATGCAGAAAGAGCTTGATGAGCTCAGAGGTAACATATCGAATTTTCATCTTGATGTAAGCGAACTTACCTACAAGGCAACAAGCATAAAAGAGAGGATAGAATCCAGTTATAAGTCTGACCTTGATCAGGAGCAGGTGGTTTTCGAGGGCACTGAAGACTGGCAGGCGATATCAGAAGAGGTCGAGGCATTAAAGGCAAAGATAGATAAGATGGGGCCTGTAAACCTCGTTGCCATAGAAGAGCACAAGGAACTGCAGGAGAGGTACGAGTTCTTGAGCAGCCAGCAGGAAGACTTGTTAGGCGCAAAGGAATCTCTGCATAAGGCGATAAACAAGATAAACCGCACTACAAGAAAGATGTTTATAGAGACCTTTGAGCAGATCCAGGTTGCTTTTAAGGAATATTTTAAGCTGCTCTTTGGCGGAGGAACCGCGGAGCTGTTTCTGGTGGACCAGGCTGATATATTAGAGAGCGGTATAGAAATAGTGGTACGGCCCCCGGGGAAAAAGCTTCAGTCTATATCACTTTTATCAGGCGGTGAAAAAGCCCTTACCTCGGTAGCGCTCTTATTTGCTTTGTTTAAAGTCAGGCCTACACCCTTCTGTATACTTGATGAGATTGACGCTCCTCTTGATGAGGCTAATATAGACCGTTTCAGCAGGATGCTGCAGGAATTTTTAAAGACAACACAGTTTGTAATAATAACACACAACAAGAAGACCATCTCTGTCTGCGACCTTATGTACGGCATAACGATGGAAAAATCCGGAGTATCGAAAATTGTCTCTGTCCAGCTTGTTGATGATGAAAAGATACAGAGCAGGAGAGAAGACTCAAGGCAGGCTGCCAAGGAGTTCAAAAAGAACAGGATAGAGGAGAGAGAGAAGGAGCCGGAAGGTATATCGGAAACCGCGATAGCGGATGAGAAGGTTTAAGGTAATACTATCTTATTTTTTCCGCTATGCTTTGCATTATACAGGGCCTCGTCAGATTTTTTGATGAGGCTCTCTTTTTTTCTGGCATTCTGCGGGAAGGAAGCTATGCCCGCGCTTATGGTAAGCGGGGGGAATTTTCTTCTTTTCCCAGGGCGCTTAAATGTCTTTTCTACGGCAAGCCTTAAGCGCTCGATTATGTGATAAGCGCTATTCTTATCAATCCCGGGCATTATAATGGCAAACTCCTCACCCCCGTACCTGCAGACAAGGTCCTGGCTGCGCGTACTTTTTTTGAGGATAGAGGCGATCTCCCTTAAAGCAGCGTCGCCTTTCTGGTGGCCTAACAGGTCATTATATATCTTGAAATTATCCAGGTCCATGACAGCCAGGGCAAGAGGGGCTTCCTGCGACCTTGCGTCTTTTATCTTTTCGGCTAAGGCATTCTGAAAATATCCGTGGTTCCAGAGCCTGGTTAATGAATCTGTATGCGCCTGAAATTTTGTGGTTTCATAAATACGCGCGTTTTCAATAGCAAGGCCTGCCTGGTTCGCGACCATTGTAAGTATCCGGATGTCGTCTTTTGTAATGGGTTTTTTGGTTATCAGGTTGTCAACTAAAAGCGCGCCCTGGACCTCGCGTTTTCCTTTTAGGGGTACGCATACAAAGAGCTCAACCTGCAGGTTTTTAAGCACGGTATCGGTTATCTTGTTTCGGGTGGATTGAGAAGTGACTTCAAAATTCATGCCTTCGAGAACACACATCGAGAGTATGCCGCTGGCCTCGTTTAACGGAAGCCTGATCTTCTTCACGGCGTTATTTAAAGGGGCGCGTACAACATGGCTGTCTATCCTGTGGAACATGTCTACGAGCCTGTCAAGGCTTAAGTTTTCCTCTTCTATCTTCCTCCATGTTGTATATGCCTCTTCAGCATTATTTGAGCCTATGGCCATTACGCCTTCGAGCGCTGTGCGGTTCTTGTTTACAAGAAAGAGCATAGCCCTGTTAAAGCCTAAACCCTCATGTGATGTTACGGCGCTTAGTATAACATATAAGACTTCTGGCAGATTAAGCGTTGTTCTCATGGCATTGGATATCTCATGCATAAGCCATAACTCCGCTTTTGCGTTTTTCAACTCCTGCCTGAGCTGTTTTATTGTATTTTTTGCGGTATTCATAGCACCCATATTATATAACTATACTAATCATTGTCAAGTAAAAGGGACGGTCCTAAAGGGGACACCCTTGAGCACGGAATTTTACAATTTTTTGCTATTTTTAGCGAAATGGTAAGAACGGTTCTGAAAGTTTAATTGATTGAATGCTTATTCAAAGTATAGCTGGAGAATTGTTCTTTTTTTGCAAAATTTTGTCAATTTTTGTGCTTAAGGGTGTCCCCTTTAGGACCGTCCCTTTAAAACCTTTAAAATAGCTTGACAAAACAGAAACCTATGGTATACTACTTTCATCTTCGGGATGGGGTGACTCTTCTTCGCCTTGCGACGGTTAAAATCCTGTGAGGCTACGAAGGAGCAAGAATTCCCCGCTGGTCGTAAAAGCCGACGAGCCCTTTTAAAAGGGCAGAAAAGGTGTGATTCCTTTGCCAATAGTATAGCCTAGACGGGAGAAGATTAAGATATAGTTACTGCCATTTTTGTATCCCGAAGATTTTCCTTCGGGATTTTTCTTTTTTGCAAAGGGAGAAATAAGGTGAAGCTAAATACCATACCAGAGATAATTGAAGATATCAAACAAGGCAGGATAGTTATTGTTATTGATGACGAGTCCCGCGAAAACGAAGGTGACCTTGTTGTGGCCGCGACCTATGCCAGCGCTGAGAATATAAACTTTATGGCAAAGCACGGACGCGGGCTTATATGCGTTCCGCTGGAAGGCAGAAGGATGGATGAGCTTAAACTGCATCCGATGATCCATAACGCGGATACGCCTTTCGGCACCGCCTGGGCTGTATCCGCGGATGCCGCAAAAGGCATAACCACCGGCATATCTGCTTATGACAGGGCAAGAACCATCCATGTCATGATAGACCCGAAATCAGAGCCTGAAGACCTTGCCAGGCCCGGCCATATATTCCCTTTGCGCTCAAAAGAAGGCGGCGTGCTTGTAAGGGCAGGACATACTGAGGCCTCGATAGATTTCGCGAAGCTCGCGGGGCTCTATCCCGCGGCAGTTATCTGTGAGATAATGAATGACGACGGAACAATGGCGCGCACGCCTGAACTTTTAAAGTACGCCAAGCTTCATAATTTAAAGATATGTTCTATAAAAGACCTTATTGAGTACAGGCGCAAGTTTGATAATCTAATAAAACATCTCGCCCGGACAAAACTGCCTACAAGATTCGGGGATTTTACGCTCCATCTATACGAGTCTAATATAGATAATTATCATCATATCGCAATGGTAAAAGGCGATATAAACAGTGATGATGAAGTGCTGGTAAGGGTTCATTCCCAGTGCCTTACCGGCGACATATTCGGCTCAAAAAGATGCGACTGCGGAGAGCAGCTGCATAATGCTCTTGAAAAGATAAGCGATGAAAAAAAAGGCGTTTTGCTCTATATGAGCCAGGAGGGCAGAGGCATCGGTCTTGTCAATAAGGTCAAGGCCTATTCATTGCAGGATGAGGGCCTTGATACGGTTGAGGCAAATCACGCGCTGGGCTTTGACGCGGATTTAAGGGATTATGGCATAGGAGCGCAGATACTGGCAGACCTTGGAGTAAAGAAGATAAGGCTTCTTACAAACAATCCGCAGAAGATAATCGGCCTTGAGGGGTATGGCTTAACTATTACACAGAGAGTATCCATTGAGATGGATAAGACGGCAGAGAACGAAAGATACCTAAAGACCAAGAGGGATAAGCTTGGCCATCAATTGGACAAGATATAATAAGGGAGGAGAAAATGGTAAAGACTTTGGAAGGCGCGTTAATCGCCAAGGGTAAGAAATTCGGTATTGTTATATCCAGGTTTAATGATTTTATTACAAAGAAACTCTTAGAGGCATGCGTTGATACATTAACAAGGCACGGGGCGAAGGACTCTGAGATAGAGGTTGCCTGGGTGCCGGGCGCTTTTGAGGTGCCGCTTGTCGCGAAGAAAATGGCAGCTTCAAAAAAGTACGATGCCCTTATCTGTCTCGGCACTGTTATAAGAGGCGAGACCCCGCACTTTGATTATGTTGCTTCAGAGGTTTCCAAAGGTGTCGCAAAGGTGGGCTTGGACGCCGGCGTGCCTGCTATATTCGGAGTGATTACCGCCGATAATATAGAGCAGGCCATAAAACGCGCGGGCACAAAAGAGGGCAATAAAGGCAGGGACGCGGCTATATCAGCAATAGAGATGGCGAATCTTCTGACCTCAATCAAGTAATGAGAAAGGTATAATTTAAGCTGAGCATATTTTTGCTCAAAATGATATAATAGTTTTATCAGATATTGCTTTTTGGAATTTGAAGACGTCAAATAAGAATCTTGACATTGTCATTGCCAACGAAGTGAAGCAATCTCAGTTGTTGAGATTGCTTCGTCAGCGCTTCGCGCCTCCTCGCAATGACGACAGTTCTCATTTCAATGGCTTAAGTTGTACAGTAATAGGTTCAACGTAGTCCGTAACTTTTGGAGCTTACTTATGAGAAAGAGGACAAGAGCGAGGGAGTTCGCGCTCCAGCTTCTTTATCAGGCTGACATAAGAAAAGAAGATATATCTTCTATACTAGAGAGTTTCTGGAAAAATCAGGCCCAACACCCCGAAGAGGTAGAAGCCTCGGTAAAAGAGTTCGCAACGCTCCTGGCTCAGGGCGTCTGCGATAACCTGAAGAGAATAGACAGCGCCATATCATCATACGCGCAGAACTGGCAGATTGAGAGAATGGCCGTGATTGACAGAAATATAATGCGCATATGCTGTTATGAGCTCTTTTTCCGTGATGATATTCCTCCAAAGGTATCGATAAACGAGGCTGTGGACCTCGCTAAAAAATACGGCGATTTAGAATCAGGTAAATTTGTAAACGGTATACTTGATAAGATAAACAAGAAGGAGATAAAAAAGTGACAGAGGCCCTTGCGGACCTTCATGTGCATACAAATTATTCAGACGGGTCTCTTACCCCGGATGAGGCTGTAAAATACGCCTCTGGGGCAGGTTTATGCTGTATATCCATTACAGACCATGACAGTGTAAACGGTATTAGAGAGGCTCTTGAAGCAGGCGCGAGGCACGGGGTGGAGATTATCCCGGGTGTCGAGGTGAGCGCCGAAGAAGATAATAAGGAGATGCATATACTCGGTTATTATGTGGATTATAATAACAGAGGATTGCTGGATTTTTTGGGAAATATACGCCAGGACAGGGTAAAGAGGCTTTACAAGATGGCTGACGCGCTTAAAGCCAATGGCTTAAACATAGACGCAGATGATGTCATAAGATTTACAGGTGATGTATCTATAAGCAGGCTTAATATCGCAATGTATATGCAGGCAAAAGGATTGGTCTCTGATTGGCGCGAGGCGTTTAAGAAATATATAGGTGATACAAAGTCCTGCTATGTTTCAGGCTTTAGATATAGCTCAAAGGAGGTTATAAGCGCGATAAGGCAGGCAAACGGCATACCCGTTATCGCGCACCCTGCCGTTAATAAGCTTGATAAGATACTGGACAGGCTTGTAAGCGAAGGCATAGAAGGTATAGAGGTTTTTCATACTGAACACAACCCTTCTCTTGTAAAAAAATACCTGGATTTTGCCGATAAAAACGGTTTGCTCGTGACAGGCGGTTCTGACTGCCATGGCCATATCAAAGGTGCTATATTGATGGGGAAGACAGCTATTCCTTATCATTATGTAGAGGTTTTAAAAAAT
>CAZBMI010000020.1:0-11892 GCA_964492885.1 uncultured Planctomycetia bacterium
ACAAATCCTCTTATAATCCTTGACCTTGAGACAACAGGCGTCTGGGTTGAAAAAGACAAGATAGTAGAAATAGGCATGATAAAGCTCATGCCCGATAACTCAAGACAGGACTATGTTAAACGAGTAAATCCGGGCATCCCCATACCCGCTAACGTAAGCCTTATAATAGACATAACCGATGAAGATATTAAAGATGCCCCGTATTTTAAGGATATAGCAAAAGAGGCATTTGATTTTATAGGCAATTCCGACCTGGCAGGATTCAATATACAGAGGTTTGACCTTCCTGTTCTCGAACGTGAATTTTTCGAGGCGGGATTAAGTTTTCACTGGAAAGACCGTGATATATACGACGCGCAGAAGGTATACCACATACACGAAAAACGAGACCTGATGGCAGCCTACCAGTTCTACTGCAAGAAAAAGCTTACAAACGCTCATACGGCTTTAGGTGACGCCGAGGCAACAGCCGAGATTCTCAACGCGCAGATAAATCAATACGGGGATATGGAAAAGGGTATCGCCTCTCTAAAGGATTTTGATTACGAACGCTCCAGCGCCTATTTCGACTCAGAACGAAAATTCTGCTGGTGGAACAACAACCTTTACCCGATGTTCGGTAAATACAGGAAGAAGAAACACATAAAAGACCTTGTAAAAGACGACCGCGGCTACCTTGAGTGGATAGTATCCGCGGATTTCAGCGACGAGATAAAACAGATGGTGGAAAACGCCTTAAAAGGCAATTTCCCAAAACCCAATTAGGGGACGCAATTAGGGGACGGTCCTAAAGGGGACACCCTTTAAGCGCGAGAATTACCAAAATTTATGACTTTTTTACATGCATACAAAAATAGACTATAAAAATGAGTTAAACCCCGCGCAGTTGGAAGCGGTGCGTTTTAAAGACGGGCCATGCCTGGTAATCGCGGGCGCGGGAAGCGGGAAGACCCGCATACTTGTCTATCGCGTAGCCTATCTGGTTGAACATGGTGTTGACCCGAAAGAGATTCTCCTGCTTACGTTTACACGTAAAGCAGCTCAGGAGATGTTAACTCGGGCCAGCACCATGCTCGATACCCGCTGCCATTTTGTAGCAGGGGGGACATTCCACAGCTTTGCCAACCACTGCTTAAGAAGCTATGCCGGCAGGATGGGGCTTTCAAAAGACTTTACCATAATGGACCAGTCGGATGCTGAGAATGTTGTGAATTTAATGCGCAAGAATTTAAACATAGACACATCTGATAAGCGCTTTCCGAGAAAGAGGGCTCTTCTTAATATAATATCGAAAAGCGTGAATAAATCATCTGACTTAGAATCTGTAATAGACACGGAGTATCCTCATTTTCTGGTATATTCGGATGAGATAAGCAGGATAAAACAGAGATACATAGAATACAAAAAGAAAATGAACCTTCTCGATTATGATGACCTGCTTGTTTATACAAAAGAGCTCTTAAGGGAAGATGATGATATCCGTAACAAACTTTCCCGGAAGTACAGATACATTATGGTAGATGAGTACCAGGATACAAACAAACTGCAGGCTGATATACTCTATCTTATGCTCTCAGCGCATAATAATATAATGGCAGTCGGCGATGACTCACAGAGCATATACTCTTTCAGGGGCGCTAATTTCAGGAATATCATAGAATTTCCAAAGTTATTTAACCATACAAAGATGATAACACTTGAGGAAAATTACAGGTCTGTCCAGCCCATACTCGACCTGACAAACCTGGTAATAAGCGAGGCGGCAGAGGGTTTTAACAAAAACTTATTCTCAAGCAGAAAAGACGGGAACTACCCCTTATACCTAAATCCTGAAAACGAGTCTGAACAGGTAAAACACATATTAGAGAAAGTAACCGAGCTCAGGTCAGGGGGGATAGAACTTCGCGATATAGCGATTCTATTCCGGGCGGGCTGGCACTCCAATGCCCTTGAAATAGAACTGGCAAAGGCAAGGATTCCTTTTGTGAAATACGGCGGTCAGAAGTTCGTTGAATCCGCGCATGTAAAAGACCTTGTCTCTTACATGCGCATAGCGCATAACCGCTTTGACGAGATAAGCTGGTACAGGGTCTTATCCTTAATGCGCGGAGTGGGGCCAAAGACCTGCCAGAGATTATTCAAGGCCCTGGTACTGGATAAGAAAGCGGCTTTATCAAGCCAAAAACTCGTGAAGAAGTTCAACCAGGCCGAAAAGCTCAAGAGCCTGCTCGATAAGATAGACAAGAAAAGAGAACGCCCTGTTGAGATATTCAGGGCATTCTGCCAATATTACGAGCCTATATTCAAGCAAAGATATGATGATTTCCACAAGCGTATAAGCGATATAGAGAGCCTTGAGAGAATTGCCGGGGACTATGAAAGCTTGGAGGAGTTTTTGACAGATATAGCGCTCGAGCCTCCTGAAAAGGATATTGTAAACACGCGCAGGCATGACAGGGGCAGGGACCATCTGGTCCTGTCAACAATACATTCGGCAAAAGGGCTTGAGTGGCACACTGTATTTATAATATACGTTGCGGAAGGCCATATACCTTCATACCAGTCATTCAGTGACGAAAGCTCTATTGAGGAAGAGAGGCGGCTTCTCTATGTTGCCATGACACGCGCGAAAGAGAACCTGTTTCTCTTAAGGCCTGTTACAGAGTATTCGGGCAGAAGTTATATGGTAAATAACGGTTCACCCGTTACCCGTATATCGCGCTTTTTACAAAACTGTTTCTAAAACTAATATATAAGAACTGTTCTTAAAACTCTCCGGGTTATGGCTGGAGAACAGTTCTTTTAAAGAGAGGGGAGGGGTAAGATGCAGGATATAACTCAAAAAGCAGGCGCGTGGTTTACTGTTTCAGGTGTAATATTAATACTCTTAGGAGCAGCGGCAATAGCCCTGCCGCTTACAGCATCCCTTACCATTGAAGCTCTGTTCGGCTGGATACTGACAATAAGCGGCATTGTAAAGATTATACACTCTCTTAAAGCGCGTGATTCAGGCAGGTGCACGTACAGGCTTTTAGGCGGAATATTCTATCTCATAGCCGGAATCATATTCCTTGCGCACCCAATGCAGGGGCTTCTTATAATGATATTCGCATTAGCGTTTTTGTTTATGTTCGACGGAATAATAAAGATTGCTCTATCTATGAGGCTTAAACCCCTGCCAGGCTGGGGCTGGATGCTCGCAAGCGGATTAGCGTCACTTGCCTTATCGGGCATTATATGGGCAAACTGGCCTGACAGCGTATCATGGGTGCTGGGGCTTCTGGTAGGTATAAATCTCATCTTCAGCGGCATCACAATGCTCATGGTCTCTGCTGCTGTTAGAACAATCTAAATACCCGGACTGATTAAGGCCTATGAAACTCTTTATAAGCGACCTGCATTTAGGCGATGGCTCAAGAACAGATGACTTCCACCGTGACAAGCAACTGCTTGAGTTTTTTGACTTTGCTGAAAGAGAGGCAAAGGAGCTTGTTATACTAGGTGATTTTTTAGAGCTTTGGCAGTCTGACTTAGACAAGGTCCTTTTTGTGCATAATGAGGTGATCAACAGGCTCCTGGCCTTAAAAGAGAAGATAAAGGTTACCTATGTCATAGGAAACCATGATTATATACCATTTGCCAGGCTGATTAAGGCAAATATAGGCATATGCCTTGAATACCGCGATGACAATAATATCGTAGCAGAGCATGGCCACAAATATGATATATTTAACCGCTACAAAAATCCCTTAAAGGCTTTGAAGTGGCCCAAAGGAAGGTATCTTTCAATTATATTAGCGGGGATGGAAAAGCTCCTGCACCCCGATGCAGACGTGTGGATGAAAAACGCCCTTGAAAATACAAACGATTTCATAACACAGGCGGCTCTCATAAAGAATAAAATCCCTCCTTCATCAAGAGAGTATTTAAAAGTAGGCGGCCATTTCGGGGAATTCACTCAGGCTGTGCAGGCTCACATTAAAAACAACGCGCGCATAGTGATATTCGGCCATACCCACAGATGTGAACTTACAAAACTTTCAGGCGGCATATATGCCAATTGCGGCGCATGGGTTGACAGTGATACACCGACATATATATCCTATTCAGGCAAAAGAATAGAACTGCGCGAGGCATTAACCCACAAGGCTATAAAAGGTATAAGCCTATGACGTTGTATTGTCTTTTCGCGTTGCGAAAAACGCGAAAGAGTGATAAGGTAATGCGTAAATAAAGACAGGAGGCAGCACATGGAAACAATACAGGAGATAAGGCTTGATGAATCTAATGTCCGGGATTTTATAGATGCAAAGATTAAACAGATATCAGGCTCCGCTTCCGGCAATATAACCATAAACGCGCTTTCAGGCGGAGTGGACTCATCTGCGGTCACGATGCTCGGGCATAAGGCATTAGGAGATAGATTAAAGACATACTTTATAGACAACGGTATAATGCGGCAGGATGAGCCTCAAAGAATAGCTGATATTTTTAAACAGCAGGGAGTTGAAATTGAGATAATAGATGCCCGGGATGAGTTCTTTAACGCGTTTAAAGGCATAACAGACCCCGAAGAGAAGAGAGAAGCTGTTACCCGGACATTTTATAAAGACGTGTTCGCCAGGCTGGTAAAAGAAAGTCGCGCAACGCATCTTTTACAGGGTACGATACTTACAGACGTGGACGAGACTGTTGCCGGAATAAAGAGGCAGCATAATGTATTCGAGCAGCTCGGCATTGACCCGCAACAGGCATTCGGCTACAAGATAATAGAACCTCTGATAGAATTGCGCAAAGACAGCGTAAGGGTCCTTGCGAAAGCATTAGGCCTTCCTGAAGAGATATACAACAGGCCCCCTTTTCCGGGTCCCGCGTTAGCGGCAAGAATAATAGGAGAGGTTACAAAAGACAGGGTAGATACTGTGCGCAAGGCAACGCATATCGTGGAAAACGAGTTAAAAGATACAAAAGCCTTTCAGTACATGGCAATACTGCACCAGGACAGGGTAACAGGCATGCGCGAGAACAAGAGAGATTTTGGCATGCAGATAGAGATTAGATGCTGGGACAGCATTGACGCGCGCGAGGCAACGCCTACTAATCTGCCGTATGAAAAATTACGCAATCTGGCAGATGCCGTATTAAACAATGTACCCGGCGTGGTAAGCGTAACATATAACATAGCGACAAAACCTCCCTCAACAATAGAGGCTGTTTAAAGAACATATAACAATTTTAGCGTGGGCCTGTAGCTCAGCTGGGAGAGCGCGTGGTTCGCAATCACGAGGCCAGGGGTTCAATCCCCCTCAGGTCCACCATTTTTCGTATTGCGTCATGAATCTTAAGAAATTATTATTTATCTTAACATTTTTATGCCTTATCTCATGTATGCACATCTCATATGCGGATGAGGTCTATCTGAAAAACAGCGACAAGATAAGCGGAAAGATAGTAGAAGAAACCCAAGAGAGCCTGAGACTCGAAACAGCTGCCATGGGCACCATATCAATAAAGAAGCCGCTTGTAAAGAATATAACCTATTCTGAAAAAACCCCCAAACACGCTAAAGAGCCTGCCAAAAAAACCGAAGAAGAGATAAGCGCGACACAGGATAGCCGGATAACGTGGAAGAGAGAGGTCTCTCTTGGGTATAACCGCGTTACCGGCAACACCCGCGAGAGCCGGCTCTCAGGAAGTTTTCTCATAAACAGAAATAACTTCCATGTTGATGAATGGACATTCAAAGGTAATATATTCTACTCCTCAGCAAAGAGAAAGATGGATTCCCAGAACTGGTACAGCTCAGGCAGGTATGCCTACAGTTTCGGCAGCTCAAAGATGTGGTATAATTTTTATAATATAGAGGCAGACCATGACAGATTCGCTGACATAGATTACAGGATTGTGCCGTCATCTGGCATTGGATACTGGTTTTCAGATACGCCTGAATTCAAACTTATGGCAGAGGCGGGCGCGGGCTATGAATATACTGTATTCAGGTCAGATATCAAAAATTCAGAACAATGGGTTCTTATACCAAGAGTGTATCTTGAAAAGAAAATATCCCAAAATTCAGTCATACGGCAGGACCTATTCTATTACCCGCACTTTGAATCATTTGGTAAATACAGAATCCTGTCAAAAACATCCCTTGATGTTACAATAAACAAGAAGTTCACCATAAGGTTAACGCTTACAGACAGTTATAACTCTGACCCGCCCGAGGATATAAAAAATAATGATCTGCGCTTAACATCATCACTGGTCTACTCATTCTAAAAAATAAGCCGGTGGCAATTAATTCCCTTGCAAGAGCCTGCCGCATTTGCTAATATAGAAAATATAAAAGAGGATTATAAAAAGTGAAAAAAGAGCAAAAACAGAAAATTCTCATAGGCGTGCTTCTGGTGATATGGTTTATCATAATAGTTGTCATGTATTTCTAAAGCCGCGGCAGGGTCCATAGATATAATAGATTATCATAAAAACAAAAAAGGCCTTCTTCGTAGAAGGTCTTTTTTGCAGGTGATAAACCTGGTGGCTTCCGCTATCGATATATCCTCTGTTACAAGGTTGTCTATAATAAGTATGCCTGATATTTTCTGTTTTGGCAATAGGCTGTAAAATTTTTTTTAAAAATATAATATAAGGCACGCGCAAAAACCCGGAAAAATCATGAAAAGAAAACCAGGTGTCCCGCATAATAAACACTGCAAAGACTGCCCTGCGATCTGCTGCAAAAACCTTGCTATGGCAATAGGCAAGCCTGCCAATGGCAAGGAAGTCGAAGATTTGAAGTGGCAGCTGCAGTTTACTCATGTCAAGGTATACATAAGGCATCACCACTGGTACCAGTGGATAAAGACCCAGTGCATGTACCTTACAAAAGACAATAAATGCTCAATATACGAAAACAGGCCCGATATATGCAGAAAGCATAACCCCCCTGATTGCGAAAAATTCGGCAAATTCTATGATGTCATGATATCCACGCCTGATGAGTTAGAAGCCTACCTGCGGAAAAAAAAGAAAAAAAACAGGCAAAAATCGCGTAAAACTACCTAGTCTTTGGTATAGTCTTAATACTCCTAAAAAATATTATAATAATTACCCACAGCTATTGACTTGCATAATAGTGTAATGTATACTTTTGGTAGACTTTATAAAACACTTAAATAATAGGTATGTAAAAACTTCCCATGGAATATATTATAATAAACAAATTACTGAGGCGTTTTATAAGTGCTATTGTAGTTGTATGTTTTAGTATTACTACAACATGCGCTTATGCTGTAGAAGACAGGACATTATTTGGCAATAAGTCCCATGCTCAGCGTTTTTTAGCGCCTGATAAGCCCAAAGAAGACAAGGTATTAGACTCTTTAAATCTTACAGTCCCTAAGCGCTTCGGTAATATAATTCAGCACCATAAGGGCACAAGAAAGGGCCTGATAATCCATATACAGGATAGGCATGCTGACGATACAGCCCAGCTTAATATAGCCAATATAATAAAGGCGTTAAAAGACAATTACGATATAAACTTATTATGCCTGGAAGGTGCCTCTGGTAACCTGGATACCTCTTATTATGATACATTTGAGAATACCAGGGCAAAAGACTTAACCGCAAGGTTCTTTGTCAAGCAGGGGCTGTTTACAGGGCCTGAATATTACAAGATATCCAATAAAAACAAAGATATAACAGCCTGCGGCGTTGAAGAGGAAGGCCTCTATTTTAAGCATGTATCGGAATACAAAAAGCATACTGCCTGCTCAAAAGATATAGAGTCATACCTTGACAACGTTTCCGGGGCTTTAAACACGTTGAAACCTTATATATTCTCAAAACCTCTTCTCGATATAGATAGTAAATGGCAAAACTACAAAAACGGAAACCTTGCGCTTAAAGAGCTTGCGGTGGAGATAGCGCAAAAGCTTTCGGATAAGAACATCAGCGCCTCAGCCTATCCTGACCTTGACAACTTCATAAAAGCCATATTCAAGGAAAATGAGATAGACTTCGACAAAGCGGAATCTGAAAGAGATATCCTTATAAAAAAATTGTCAGGCTCGTTAAAAGACAGCCTGCTCAATACGCTACTGGAAAAGAGCGTGGAGTTTAAGCTCAATAAACTGAGCGCGTCTTCATATTATGAATATATAGAAGAGACAGCGGGCCTTAATGAGGATTTAATAAAAAGAGACGATTATAAAGAACTGTTCGCTTACATAGAGTATATTAAGCTCTCAGGCAAATTAGACAACTTAAAGCTCTTTGATGACATAGAATGCGCGATAACAGACCTTAAATCCGCTTATTATAAAAATCAGACTCAAAGGCTTTTTGATAATTACCTAAGATATACGGATTTAAGCAGAGACCTATACGCTTTAAAACTTACTGACAAAAAGCTGAAAGCGCTAAAGACCCTTAAAAAGAGCGTATCGATTCCTGAGATAATCTCTTTTATAAATAAGCGCAACAGGCATAACGAAACAGCTCCTGTTCTGTCAAATCCTCCTGAATCCCGGAATGCATTTAATACAGCCTTAAAATATTACGGCATTGCCTTAAAAAGAGACCGGGCCCTTGTAGAAAACACCCTGCGTAAAATGGCTGTAACCGGCAAAGACTCATGTATCCTTATAGCCGGAGGATTTCATACAAAGGGTATTGTAAACATTCTAAAAGAGCTTGATATATCCTATATCGTGGCATGCCCGAAAATAGGTGCCGGTGACTATGATGAAATATACCGCTGCCAGATGAACAACCGGATGCCTTCCCCTGATGCGATACTTAATTTCATAAACAGTATGCTCGCGGATGCGCTGAATACCGGTGACCTTGCCCCTCATGGATACGTAAAACAGCTTCAGGAAAGATTCAAGCAAAGCCTCATACGGATAAGGCATATGCTTGAGGTCTCAGGCGCAGACAGGTATGATACCTTAGCGCTTAAGATAAAGAACGATATATTAAAGCTTATGCGTGAGACTCGCGCGCAAACAGAATACCCTGTGCAGGATATAACTTCTGCCGGAGGCGGGCAATACTCAGATAAAGGAATTACCGGGATTGAAAATAACAGGCCTGAAACAAAATCAAGCAGCGCGGGCCTTTCCGATGTAAAAGCCGGTATTGCGGGAAAGACAGGGAAAAAGTTTTTAAGAAAAACAATCATCTCAACGCTTATCTGGTTTATGCTTCTCGGTAATATAATACTAATCCCCGTAGATAAGGCGTGGCCCGGGCTTAAGGGCACCACAGTTATCACTACCGCTCTGCCGGCAAGGCAAAAGCAATTATCCGTACTTGAAAATCACATAAAGACCAAGGATATAGATACCCTCGCAGATATCTTTAACGATAACAATAAAAGCTTCGGCTTTAGAGGATTAATGCTTAAAACCATTATACGTCTAAATCCCGAAATCTTAAAAGAGCTATTTAGGCGGATAGACCTTAGCGCGGTAGCTAACGAATCGTCCGAATCTAAAGATATATTGAATGAGGCATTTGATATATTCATAAACCGTTTTACCGGTAAAAAAAAGATAATGGAAATAGTCCTGGATACAAAAGTCCCGGCGCACCTGCGTTACCTTGCCTTAAAATACGTTAATGATAAGCGTAATATAAATGTAACAGCGTATAAAAATGAGCTGAAAGATATCTTAAAAGAGGCGCCTTTCGGAGGCAAAAATGCGTGGTCATTACATGATCTGCAGAAAGAAGCAGTAATCCTTCTATACACGGAATCGGCGCCGGATACAACCCCGCTCGTTGAAATACTGCGCAATCCCGCATATTCATTAAACGCGCGGCTTCACGCCTTTAAAAGACTGCGGGGTCATGCTGTATATGAAATGTTCGTCCATCAAATACCTCGACATACGTATCATGGAGCCATTGAGAGGAATATAAACCTTATAAAAAATATCCTCTCTTCAGGCGCAGACGCATACGCAGACGAAGAAGTTTTTACGCTGTATAATTTCAAAAAAGAGATCCTGGGCTATTTCGTCAAAAAACAGGAAACAGAAATTATCAGGCATTTTATAAAAAATTGTTCTCTTGAAAGCCCTGCTATTGCGGCTATAACAGAACTCCTGCTTCAGGAAAACGTTGAAGAAGGCCTGAGCACACTGAAAAGCTATATCACAGATAATGCCATTCCTGAAAACGCTAAAGAGGCGATAGTGCTCTCTTTTAACCATCTAATCGGCCAGGGGTCTAATCTTAGTTTTGAACAAGACGAAATAACAAAAATGCAGGGTTTTATCGGGGACATTATACACAATCCGGATTTTAAGCTTTGCGAGAAAGCCATAGAAGTCTTATTAAAAAGCGCCAATTATAATGGCAATTATACCCTGTTAAAAGATAATAAAGAAAGATATATTAATATAATAAAGCACAACAAGGCACCTTTGCCGGTAAAAGGAGCGGCTGTCAAGGCCCTGATACAGATCTCTGAAGCAAATACATTAAGAACTCTCAGGCCTGAGATAGAAAGATATTTATCTGCCTCCCCTGAAAAAAACAGCTCGCTTGAAAAAGTCCTGCGTTGGCTACGCGAAGAGGATAGCTTTAAAGAGAGAGGGCCGGTTACCCTGAAAGCGTCTTCTCTTCCTGAAAATTATGAGCAGGCTGAGGCCATGGAAAAAGATGTGCTCTACTACCTGGTTAAGGTTTTGGATTTACAGGAAAAAGAGTGGAAACCCAGCCTTTTCAAAATAATGCTAAGAGGGGAAATGGTCGATTACTACGAGGGGTGCATGAACAGTTCTTTTGTAATAGGAGAGAATTACATAAACAGATGCAGGAATGCCTTTGGAGAGAAAGAAGGCTCGATAGCCTTCTTAATAACCACTGCGCACGAGATAGCCCATAACATATTAAATGCCAATGGGTTCGAATTTAAAAATATAGACAAGATGAGCGCGCATGAGATGATAGCGGACACGCTGGGATATATGTGTCTGCAGGAGATATACAAAGACAAGGGCGATTACGGCAGCCTGCTGGATAAATTTTATGATTTTCATACGTACAATCTTTCGGCAGCATCCGTGGCCAACAATAACTTTGTTTCTGATGAAGAGCATGAGGCAGCAAGGGCAGAGCTCTATTGGATAAAAAAAGCATTTGAAATCCGCAAGATACCTCTTGATTGGTCTTTATTATACAGTATAGTCACGCGGGAATCCCTGCGATGGCGGGATCACGATAATTTCATTGAATCCGCTGTAAAAATATTCAGCAAGGAAAAATACAGGGATATAAAGTTCCATAATTTTGTAATAAATGTGTTAAAGGAATATAAAAAACAGGTAAAGACTTCGAATAATATCGAAAAAGAGACCCGTAAAGGAGAAACAGAAAAACAGCCGTCTATAGCGCCCTCGGGAAAACCCCTGGTTGACAGCACAAGAGTGGTGCCCCTTAAAGAGATAATGTTTATATTCAACGGCTGGATACAGGTTCTGTTCAGGAGAAGAAAAACCCGCGCAAAAGACCAAAAAGACGATAGCGGCACTAAGGATAAAATGGCTAAGTCCGGAACATCTGAATCCATGGAGTCAGATACGCTCTCAGACAGCTCTGATGCTTCATCAAAATCTTCTTCATCAGGCGATTACCGCCTTAATACCGAGATAATCCAATTGGGAGCGGAAAGCCTTGATGTTACAACAAAAGCCCTGCGGGATATCGGAATAGACAGCAAAAGTCTTGATCATAGATTCATAAAAAACAGACTCTTAAACCGCCTTTTTGTAGCGTTTGCTATGAAAATAAAAGAAATGGTAAACAGTAAAGATGATAACAAAATAGCGATTTACGGCGGCGCCGGGGCAGACTGTTCATTCTTTCTTCTAACAAACG
>CAZBMI010000021.1:0-11768 GCA_964492885.1 uncultured Planctomycetia bacterium
AATCTTCTGGTGAGGGTTCGAATAATAAAATATCTCTGTTTCCCAGTCATCCCAATCATAATGAACGGGTTTTCTGTGTAAAAAACCCGCTATCAGCGCGGGAAGTGAAGCCGTATAATGACATTTCTGAAAATGTATTATGTCGCATCCGCGGCTTAATTTGGTTATTCTTATAATATTACGAAAAAATTTAAAGACTCCCACACGCCTGGTTAACGAATAAACCTTGATACCGCTGTCTGTCGTTTCCTTGTACGCGTTTTTCTTATCCAATGAAAAATACACCAATTGAACCGAATGGCCTCTCCTTACCAGTTCGCAGGCTATTCTTCGTACGCGTATAGTCCACGGTTCTGATGACGAATAAATATCATGGGGATGCAGCATCAATATATTCATATCAGGCGCCCGGGAAAAAGGTTCTTCTTCGTATCTTTTTCAATAAGAAGAAAATGGCATCCATGGCCAATGCCGCGGTAAAAAGCGTAAAAATAATAAAAAATCTTTTAGTTCTGCTTGTAATCACTTCAACTCCCTGAAATTACGGTAAAAATCTTGCCAGCTTATGTATGCGGCAATTTATATCTATGTTGTCGCATGTAAATATACAGCCTGCCTTGTCCGTACCGTTATTTCCTATAAATTTAAAATATTCTTTATCTTTCGGCACAAGCAATGACTGCCTGCGGAATTCCTGCTGTAAAGGGTTATTCCATGCGGATAATACAGACTCTTTGTAAAGATTTCCTATAGGCATGCGATGCGACTTAAGGCATGAATTAAAGTCCCCGTTTGCCCTGAGGCGTAAAAAGACCCATCCTGAATAACAAGGAGTCTTTTCCGTGTCAGTATCATACTCGCCCTGGAATGCCCCGGGGCTTGAAATCCTCCTTAAGAACCTCTGCTTGTTTATTATTGTAATATTATACCGTTTTCTCTTTATGTACCCCTCTAGAGCGCTGAAACTTTCTTTAAGAAAAACGAGTTGTTCCCTGCTTAACAAAAATTCGTTGTTCGTGTCTTGTGTTATATCGCAAACCATGAATTCTACATAACGGCACCCTGTTTTATAAACAACATCCAGCAATTCTCGCAAACTGCCATAATTGAGCTTGTTAACTACAACAGCCACTTTGACATACAGCTCAGGGCGTTTTATGCTATTGATAAATCCTGCGTTATCTAAAATGCCGTAAAAAGTCTCTTTGTCCGCGCCGTGAAGCCTGCGATATAAGTCCGCTGTCCCGCTCCACAGGCTTATTGTCAAAGAAGACAACTTGTCAAAACAGAGTAACCTTTTTATCTCTTCTTTTCCCAAAAGCGTAAAATTTGTGTTTATATGGAAGTTTATCCCGTGTCTTTGAGTCCATTCCAATATATGCCAAATTTTATCATAGCAGAAAGGCTCGCCCCCGCCGGAAAAAATCACGTTTTTGACTTCTAACGCGGATATGTCTTTTATGAATTTTTTAACGGCGTCAAGCTCAAGACTCGCCCGGACATTCTGTCTTTTAATAAACGGTGAATTATTCCAGCAGGCCAGACAATTAATATTACATTTATCCGTTAAATCTATCTGAACAACATCAGGCCCCTTGTAAGCGCGGTTTTTAGAGGCTATGCCTTTTAAAATCAGGTACCTTCTTCTGTTTTCCCTGAAAGATAATCTATAAAGAGCTTTTGGCAGCATGGTTAAATAAATCTCTTTAGAAAAAATCTGGAGATACCGGTTAATTTCGGATGCTTTGTTTCCAGCAAATCAACTTTATTTTTCATGGGGATATTCTGCCACATATTATCGCAGTTATAACAGCCTGTTTTTGCGTCAGCGTCATTTCCCATTTTTGAAAAATAAGCATGGCTTTTAGGCAAATTTATGCCGTTATGCCTGAACCTGTTATATGTTTTTGAGCGCCATATATCCCTGAACCTGTTCTTGTAGATATTACCCATAGGCATTCTATGCCCTTTACAGCAGGGCACAACATCGCCTGTAGCCATAATTCTCGCGAATAGCCACCCCACATAACAGGGGATATCCTCTACCACGCCTTCATCATAAGCCCCGCTCGCGATATTCAGCCTTTTTATGCGTTCTATAAAACCCTCGAAATCACTTAAAATAACGCTTTTTTTGTTTGCGCCTTTATATTGCAGTGATACATTATCGTAACTACTTTGTATCTTATTTAATAATACAAGCAATTCCGTTTTGTCTTTATCATCCAGCAGTAAGCTCTCTGTTTTGCCTTTTACGGGGTCCACGGGCACAAACTGTATATTATGGGCACCTATGTCTAAAGCGAACTCTATCATTTCAGGGACATCTTTATAATTAAGCTTAAAAATAACATCATGTATGGTTATCCTCGGGTGGTTTACGCTCAACTCTTTCTTGCGCCGGTAAATAAAACTCAAAACTTTTTTAATTCTGTAAAACGTCGACTCGGTCTGGTTGGGGCGTATTGCCGAATATACTTTCGCGGTTCCGGCCCAGATGCTTACAGTAAGAGAATCTACGCCTAATTCTATCAGCCTTTCCGCGGCCTTTTCGTCAACAAGGCTAAAATTCGTATTTATGTCTATGTTGACTTTTCTGTCTTTCTTCTTTATATATTCTACTATATCCAGTATATCAGGATGCATAAACGGCTCACCGCCTCCAACGAGCTTAACGTGCTTTAATCCACCCATAGCGAATATCTCATCAAATACCTTTTTTAGCAAATCAAAAGGCAGGGTAAGACGCTTTTCCCAGTCCGGCATCGCCTTATCACCGAGCAAAGGGGACCTGCACCAGCAGGCGATGCAGTCAAAATTACACCTGTTGGTCAAATCGACATGCAAGACTTCCGGCGCGGCAAAGGCCCTGGAGGAATGAAGAACTCCGGCCATAAGCTTTAACTCATTCCTATGTTTTAAAATATTATTTAATTTTTCCATTTTCCCTTAATATATCCTTGTATTTTTTATGCATATCTATGTTCACCTGTAGATTGTCACAACTCTGCAGGCATCCGACATCCAGATTAGGGTTATTTCCGATAACTTTGAAATACCTGTCAGTCAGGTCCAGGCTGAACGTCCTCCTTCTGAATTCCTGTTCGCGGGGACTATTCCATATCTGCCCGAATGAATTCCTGTATATATTTCCTATGGATATCTTATGCGCCTTTAGGCAGGGATTTACATCCCCGTTGGCGAGTATCCTCGCGAAGACCCAGCCGGCGTAACAGGGTTGATTTAAAATAGTTGACTTTTCGTATTCCCCTTTAAGCGCCGACGGCGCATTGATTCTTTTTAAAAAATTTTCATACTGCTCTATATTGGTCTTAACAGGCTGGTACCTGTTATATTCCTTTAAACGCGCGGCGCTGTTCTTAACATCCCGCGTAACTGAATCTACCTGCTTGGCATCCAAAAGAAGCGAATCAGTTTTACCGTAAACAGTATCTATAGGGGCAAACTCAAGGCTGTCAGCCTTAACCCCAATGGCCAGGTCAACCATTTCATTAATATTGTCATAATTTTTATTAAATATAACATTATACAGGTTGATATGCGGATAGGGAGTATACAGGTGCTGTTTTCTCTTCTCTTTTAATAATGCCATAAATTTTAAAATCTCTTTTATCTTATAAAATGTCTCTTCGGTTTTATTGGGATGAACAAGTGAATACGTACGCGCGTTGCCTGATAAGATGCTTACATGTATATGGTCCACCTTGAGCCTAACAAGCATCTTTGCCCTTTTCTCATCTATTAATGTGAAATTTGTATTTATAAAAACCTTCATTTTGCATTTTTTGGCATACTCTAATATCCTCATTATCTCAGGGTGCATAAAAGGTTCTCCGCCGCCGGCAAAAAAGAGGTATTTAACACGCATCTTCTTAAGCTCTTTAATAGTCTTTTTCACCAACGCGAAAGGAAGCTCGTATTCCTTCTCGCGCTTTTTTACCTCATCAGGCGCACCCAAAAGCGGTGAGTTATTCCAGCAGCACAGGCAATTATTATTGCACCTGTTTGTTATGTCAAACTGCACAATCTCCGGTCCGGTAAAAGCTTTTGAGCCGTCAAGTATGCCTTTTAATATTAAATCTTTTTTAATTAAACTCATAGGGTCACCGTGGCGTAAGAAAGCTTAAGCTCCTTTATCAGCTCAAGCATCCTCTCGGCCCTTGCTCTTCTTATCTCGTAAGTATTGCTGTAGTCAGCAGTGTGCCATTTCTTTGCCCTTATCGCCGGGTCTTCTGGCAGGACAATATTATATTTATTATAGTTAATATCCAAATCGTTATCATTATTGACCAGGCATACGCTGACAGCCCCTATATGAGTGATATATTTCTGGTTACGCTTCAGGGCGTCGAGATTCTCCTTAAAATCCGAGTCGGTCTCCCCCGGAAAACCGACAATTATATTGACGCATGTATCTATCCCCGCCTCGCGTGTATCTTTTAATACTTTTTCCGCCGCCTCTTTGGTGAATATCTTCTTCATGCCTTTTAGCACGTTATTGGAAAAATTTTCTACGCCATAAATTAAGCTTCCGCATCCTGAGGCCTTTAAATTACGCAGGACTTCGGGCGTCATGGCGCTATAGGGTATGGCCTGAGAATCCCAGCAGATACTAAGGCCTGATTTTATTATTTTTTCGCACAACCCGTTAAGCTCTCCTATATCTCCGTTACATAACAAGTCCTTAAAACTGAAATAGTTTACATTATGATGCCTGACATGATATTCTATCTCTTTAAACACGTTAACCGCGCTGCGGGCCCTGTAAGGTTTTGACAAGGCCCAGTCATTGCAAAAAGCGCAATGGCCTATGCATCCCCTGCTGGCAAATAAAGGTATGGCTTTAGAAGTATACAGGCTTAAATCAAAATTCTTGTATTTAGGCCATGGTATACTGTCTAAATCCCCTATCGGCTCTCTCTTTTCGCGCAAATCCTCATTATTGCCGAAAACGGCTCCGGGTATCACGCGTTGCCTTGAATTACCCTTAAGCGCTTTCATTACCTCCAGGAGAGTCTGCTCACCTTCTCCGACAACAAAAACATCCACTAAATCGCCGGGAAATAAACTCCTCATGTGTGAATTCACGCACCCCCAGCCTCCCAAAATAATTTTCGCGTTGTTTTTTTTGGATTTGATCAGCCTTATGATGTCGCTGGTAATTTTAATGCCCGCGAAATTGACAGATAACCCGATATAATCCGCATCGTACATATCAAGTATTCCGTTGACGCATCTCTCTAAACTTTCTGATATAGAAGATAGTGTTGTTTTGTATAATGAATCATCTGCCCAGAAATTGTAACTTTTCTGCTCCCACAAATACTTATCTTTTTTATCAACGGAATGGTAAAGCATGATATTTAAATCAACCGGAAAAGCGTTAAACCCGTGTTTTTCCAGATAAGACGCGAGGTACGCGATGCCTAAGGGCGGCATGCTTACATCCCAGGGCGGCGCCTGGATAAGCAGTATATTTCCTTTTGTGAAAAACCTGTTTTTAATACTGTCCAAAAGCCTGCTGTAAATAAGCATAGTTTAGATATCTCTCATGTTAACGTACCTGTCACGGTCAAATACAACATAATTTAAATATCTTAACGCCTTTAAGGCGGCTGAGTAAAAACCGTGTCTTCGGCAATATTGCATAAATTTTATGAAATTGCCTGATAAACCTTTTCTCGCCCTTAAATGGTCCTGCCACATCCTGCAGGCTTTTATCTTGGCTTTTTTTAAATCCTCAGGGCTCAAATTCACGGTCCTTATGACACTTTCATAATGCCCGTCATAATAAGAGGGGTCTTTGGTAACAATAAGGCCGTTTCTATCAAAAGACTCGTGCATCTTGGTGCCCGGAAAAGGCGTGGTAATAGAAAACTGCACTGAGAATGGGTCAAGTTTTTTTACCGCTTTTATCGTTTCTTCAATGGTAGCTTTTGTTTCTCCGGGCAGGCCGAATGTAAAAGTCAAATGCGTCTTGACTCCTAAGCTCTTTGTAAAGTTAATCATCCTGAGTGATTTCTCAAGATCCATATTCTTCTCTATATTATCAATTAGCCGCTGGTGTACGGATTCAACACCGTATTTAACCGCCCAGAGCCCCGCGTGCCTCATCTTTATTAAAATCTCCTCATCCATTAAATCGGGCCTGGCCATTATGGCCCATTGAATTTTATCTAAGCCGCGTTTTGTGATTTCATCGCAGAATTTAAGCATTCTCTCTTTTCCGACGTTGAAAGTATCATCATCAAAATATATTGATTCAAAACCTCTTTCGTTTACAAGAAATTCCATCTCATCTGCAACATCCTTGATGTTCCTTGCCCGGTAATGGTTCCCCTGATAAACAACCTGAGGCCAAAGGCAAAACTGGCACTTAAAAGGGCAGCCCCGGGAAGCCAGTACCTGAGCGCTCGGCAATGCCATCTCACCGGGCGCGTCCAGATACCTTTTCATGGGCAGTGTATCCCTGTGCGGCCATGGTAAATCATCGATATCAAACGGTTCTCTTTTTTCGTTCTTGACCGCTTTTCCGGCTTTTCTGTATATCAAACCTTTTACTCCGGATAAATCTTCCCCTTTTTTTGCGGCGCTTATCAATTCAAGAAGACTGAACTCGTATTCTCCATACAGTATATAATCGACAAATAAATGCTTATCTAAAAAATCCCGGTTGTAAATTTCATAATTAGGCCCGCACAATATAACAGAAGCATTCCCCGATGAAATCTTTTTTGTAATTTCGATATCATTATTAAAAGAGGGGATGGATGTTTCTATAACTATAAAATCCGCTTTTTCCCGCTTTACTCTTTTTAAAAAATCATCCTCCTTCATCTCTTCCGCAATCGCGTCTATGATAACAGCGTCTATGCCGTTCTCGCAAAGAAGAGAAACAGCGTAAGCTAAAAAAAAAGGAAACGGCAGGTAATCCCCTTCCGCCGGGTCTTTTATGTGAGGCCAGCGGGAGCCTGCCCTTACGCCCCATTTCGAATCTCTCTGCCATGGTAAATTAAGAAGCAGCACTTTCATAAAACCTATGCTCCGCCATTATAGTCTTTATTCATAACTTTATTTAAATGCCTTTTTCGTACAACTTCTATCTTCTTATCCAGCGATACATTGTTATCTATTATGTTTATCTTTCCGCTGAATAAAGGGTAGATTCCGCGCTCAAAGTTGTTCTTATTCATAAGGTGCATTATTCTCAAACCTAAAAGATGCGCGCGGTTATTCAGAGGCGGGTTTTGCACAAGCGGTAAAAAGGTATCAACGCTCGCTTCCATGGAAAACGACGGCATCGTGACATCCCCCCTGCTAAACCTGGCTCCGATTATTGAAACCTGCCGGTTATCAAGATATATATCGTGCCATAAGTCATCCAAAGAGGGAAAATCCTCATGCTGATAATCGCTGAACCATGCCTTATAATTAGAATTCAGCATTGCCAGCAGCCTGATCTCGTTTATATGCATCCATTCTTCGGCCATAATGTGGGTATGCCAGGAAATCTCATGCTGGTTTTCGGCTTTCACATACCAGAACTGAGTCAATGGGATTTCACCATAGACAATCTCTATCTTGAATGAAAACTGTGATTTAAGCAGTAAACTCCATTTTGCCTTTGAGGAATTTGTCCACAGCCCCAGGGTGTTTATTGCTGTATTAAGGCCCGGAGACACTGTAAGCTCTTTTCCCTTCCAAAACACTCTTATCCCGTTATCAGCGTATATCAGCTTAAGGTTGTCCTTTATAACGACGTAGCTGGAAGCCAGGAAAGCCTTGCGGGGCCTTTTCCTCTTCGCCGGCTGCTTTTTTTTGTAAAAAGGCTTTCTGACTAAATAAGCAAAATATTTTACTCCGCGCCAAAAAGCGTAAAACATCCCGCCTTCTTTTAGATGTTTTTTGAATTTTTCTCTATTGCTCAAAGGGCTCAATATTTACCACTCCCTGGAAATAAGTGTATTCTCCCGGTTTTATCTCATCCGTATTCTCTCTCTGGTACTGCAGCAATCTGGCCTTATACACAGTATCCGTATTTTCCACTATAGCCCTAAAAGAGTTATATTTTGCGTCTTTTTTAAAACATACCGCAGGAAAATCTTTTCCGGAAGCCCGCGCCTTAATCTCGCCTGTCTTTCCATACCAGAATCTAAAAGGCAGGATGTCATACTTTTTTGTATATTCATCCGAAAAAATGCCCGCGCTATGGCTGGCTATAAACCACTTTGTATAATACGGAGAGAGCATAATATTTGCCTGTTCAAAATCCAGTCTTATCGGTTTATATACCGACATAGCTATCTTCCATAAAATATCCGAAGGCCCGTGAAGGACGACTTCCCATGTCTGGGAAACAGCCAGATGCGGCCAGTCACCAGTGGCTATAATCTTTTTGCCGTTATCGTATTTTAACTTCCATGATGCCTGGTAAGAATCATACCATATCCCGTTGTGGCGCATAGAGGTATACATACAAAGCCCTTTTGTAAGCTCATTTCCCCTCCAGCATAACTGCCCTTTACCCTGGTTAAAAATAAGCTTAATATTTTTTGATTCAAGATTCACTAAATCACTTCTATCCGCGTCCTTTTTTAATGACAACCCACTGCCGAAAGATATCTTTCCGTTAAAATAAGTTTTGTTATCCGCGCTCTGTCCTTTATGTTTTATAGGCAGAGTTAATGACGTGTTTATGCATATATACTCATTTTTTATGTCTTTTCTTTTACTTATATCCACTATCTGCCTTTCGAGGTCCGAGAAAAACTCAAAAAGAAAACTTTCTTTATCTGGTTTTTTGTTATTTCGAAGCAATATTTGCGAAATCTTATTATTTCCCAGCCTGACGGGCCCCGTGTCACCTATGTAATCAGTAATATTAAAATCCCCTTCTTCGTACCGGGTGGACCAATTCTGGAATATGTCATTAAGCTCTACTTTGATATCCTGGTTTATAAACATTATATCCTGCAGGGGCTTATTGCTGATTTTGACAGACAAAGAATCCTCATCATGGCAGCTTAAATGCCATATTTGCGAAAGGGATATCGGCTCATAAAATATGTTTAGGCTCATTTCGCTATCTGATGTTTTACTCACATCCCATGCGCATTGGTTAAAATCGCACCCCGGTTTGGAAACATCCAGAATGGAATAGATACCCCTGTTTGAGGTAATCTCTCTGCCCTGATAATAAAGCCTGAGCGCTTTACATTTTAAATCAGCGAAAAGTTTTAAATTACCGCGGCCTATAGTAGTTAAATTTCGGATTCTTAAAGCCTCTTCTTGTTTTTTTCTCAAAAGCCTGTTCTTCTCCTCTTCCTGCCGCCTTAAAAAATCATCTTTCTCCTGTTTTATATAGCTGTCTATTGCGCCTTTATCTTCGAGTATGCGTAATGAACTTGAAAACAGCTTCTCTTTCCCCGCAAGCGTATCATCGTTCAGGCTAAGTTGTAATACACGGCAGGATTCCTTGTCACTGCTGTTCTGGAGAACGCATGAAAATGAGTTATTATTTTCAAATAATATTTCCGGCAAATTTTTTATCTTTCTCAGGCCGAATTTTCTTGCGGTATTATCTTCCAGTTTTATATCCTGCCACACGGTAAAATCATCAGGGAATGTATCCTGCTGCCTGCCGCAGAAAAACTGTTTGTATTCTTTTTTCATGAATATTCCGAATTTAAGTCTTTCCAGATTTAAGCCGGGTTCATGCCTTGCGTTGATTCGCCAAAGCAAAGAACCTTTTTCAAAGCAAAAAGACCATGACTGAGTAAAATTAAACTTGGCCCAGTAAAATACGGCCTCCATACTGCTGTTGTTCTTTTCTGTTTTCCATTCCGCCGATGAAATATCATACCAGTGCCCCTTAATCAAAAAGGAGCTGTGCAGGCCTGTAAAGGCGGTAAGTTTTATATCTTTGTAATAAAGGCTTATAGCTTTGTTTTCTGTATCGATAAACAGCTTCAGGCAGCCACAGCGGAGAGTGCGCGTATCCCGTAAACGCGCTGCTTCTTCCTGCTGTCTGCGCAATAATCCTTCTTTGTCTATCTCTTCTTTTTTGAGGGATTTCTGTTTATCTATCTCCTGCTGTCTGCGGAAGCCCTCTTTGGCGGTGTCCATATATTCTCTAAAATCACTATCAGAGGCAAATAACTTAATTGAAACAGAGTTTTTCTCTTGAGGGCGCAGATTCCATTGTATGACTCTGGATTCCTGCTCATATCCGCTATTTAACAGTTTGAATAAAACGTTTTTGTCTTCATGCGTTAAAATAAGAGCCGGATATTCCTGATTTTGCTCATGAGCGGATATGGCCAGCATGCCATTAGGAGAGTTATCCAGGCCTAAATCATGTAAATTGCCCTTGGAGATAAAAAGAGGAAAATCACCTTCTTTCTCCAGGGTATACCATTTTTGATATTGACAGGCAAAGAACAGGTTCATATGTGAATTTTCTATATCCTTTTTCACTATTTTCATTTCGCATTTTAAGCTGTCTTTGCCTATGCCCAGAGACCATAAAAATAAAACCTCTCTGTCATCCGAAATACTCTCGGCAATGATATTGTCTTCTGCGGAATGTTTTATTCGCCAGGAAAGGTTGAATGAAGGCAGCCAGCTGCGAATAGAAGTATAAAAAAATGATACATACCCCCCCATGGGCTTGGTAAGCGCGGTCTCCCCGTAACTCATCGTAAGCCTGCCGTTATTAAATACTATCCTTAAGTTATCTTTTTTCAGAGCCGCGATGCCTCTGCTGTCGCCGACGGTTTCAAGGTAATAAGGTATAACAGACGAAGGTTTTCCCTTGTGGATAATTCTGCCTTTTTCCAGCAGAATAACCTTGTTGCATAACTTATCTATCATAATCATGTCGTGGCTGACAACAATGATTGTTTTGCCTTCGCGCTTTAAGCTAAAGACCTGCTCGACGCATCTTTTCTTAGCCTCCTCATCTCCTACGGATAATATATCATCTATCAGCAGTATGTCCGGCTTTACGAAAATCGCCAAAGAAAAAGCAAGACGCATGTACATGCCCTGAGAGTAATACTTTATGGGCGCGTCGATAAATTTACCTAAATCCGCGAATTTTACTATATCATTAATCCGCTGTTTCAGTTCACTGCTGCTTAAACCGTATATGGCGGCATTAAGTTTTATGTTTTCCATTCCGGTAAATTCCTGGTTAAAGCCCGCTCCAAGCGCCATTAATGCCGATACTTTTCCTTCGACTTCAATGTTTCCCTTGTCAGGGGCAAGCATTCCCGCTATTAACCTTAACAGTGTTGTTTTTCCGGCGCCGTTTTTGCCGATAACCCCCAAGACATCCCCTTTTTCCACCTCAAAGCTTATGTCCTTAAGCGCTGATATCTCTTCCCACTTAATCTCTTTTTGCTGGATGAATTTCACCCTATACTTCTCATAAACATTATTAAGTTTAATTATGCTCATATCTTTTTAAAAAGTTCCGATTCCTTATTGATAAAAAATGCGTATCCTGCCGTAAAAACTATAATCGCTGTTAAGAAACTCACGGAAATAGTAAAAAAAGAAGGTATGTTTCCATGATACAGCACCTGCCTGTATAAAACCGTATAATAAGTCAGCGGGTTGAGCAGACAAACCCACCTGTAAGGAAATGCCAGCGCGTCAAAAGAGTAAAAAACAGGGGTAATCCAAAACCAGAGCATTAACCCAACGGATAAAAAATGCATCATATCGCCAAAAAATACATTAAT
>CAZBMI010000022.1:0-11526 GCA_964492885.1 uncultured Planctomycetia bacterium
TCGCTACAAGAACAGACGCCTTTTCAAGCAGAGCGGCAAATGTCAACAGTCCTGTCCTCGCGCATAGATTTACGCAAGAGCCGGCTTTCTCTTCTATGTAATCGCAAATATCTGAATCCGTATCACTTCCTAAAAGCACTATTGTGTATCCTGTCTCCTTTGCGATATCACTTACAAATTCCGAGAAACGCTCTTTCGGCCATTGCTTGCGAAACGATGTATCTCCCCAGCTCCTGCCTCCTCCGGGGCTGACAGCGATAAATTTATCACCTGCCTTTACTCCTGCTGAAGAGAGCAGCTGGTCAGACTTAATCTTATCTTCAGCGCTTATATATATCTTAAGCTTAAGCCCATCAGGCCTTCTTATGCCCGCGGGTTGCAGCAGGTCAAGGTAGTATTCTACCATATGTTTATCACAAAATCCATTCTTAAGAACTATGCCTTTAGTCAAAAAGATTCCGCGATTCTTATAGTTATAGCCTATTCTCTCTCTTATGCCCGCGGTTTTTAAGAAGAAGCCGTATTCGCGGGATAATGAGAGGTCAAAAGCCATATCAAAGCATTCCCTTTTTATGTCTTTTAAAAACTTAAAAAGCCTCTTTAAGCATTTTAACTTTGATATCCTCCACAAAGAACGGTACTCGTCCTTTTCAAAGATAAAGACCTTGTCGATATTCTTATTTGACAGCATAAGAGGCGCTGTCCTTATATTGCAGACATACCCTATATAACTCTCAGGCAAAGCGCTCTTTATCGCCTCTATAACAGGCGTGGTAAAGAGCACGTCACCTATGCCAAAGGGGTTGACAATAAGAAACCTATTGTTTCGGTGTACGGTTTTCGGTGTACGGTTTTCGTTCTGATTTATCATTTTAAGGCATCAAGGGCTGCCCGAGCTACCTCTTCGGGAGATATCTGGTTTAAAGGCTTGTGGAATACTATATGCCCCTCTCCGTAAGGTGACCATCTCTTGGGGCTGGAGCCTTGCGAATCTTTATTAAACAGGGCTATAGTCTTCGTGCCCACAGCAGCTGATATGTGCATAGGGCCGTTATCATTGGTTATAAAAAGCTCTGCCCTCTTTAAGAGCGCGGCAAGCTGTTTTAAAGTAAAAAACCCTGTCATATCAAAAACATTGCTCCTTAGGCTTAAAGCTATCTTTCTGCCAAGAGGCTTTTCATGCTCATCACCTATTATTACGATAAAGGCGGCATTGGCCTCTGATAAAGATTTCGCGATTTTCTTAAAATTCTCAACAGGCCATATCTTTTTCGCGCTGCTGCTTCCGGGATGAAGCGCTACTATTTTATCCTTATCTGTTATGCCTGCTTTCCTAAGCGCCTCTTTTATAAATGAGCTGTCCCTGCCTGAAACAGGCATTGAAGGCGCTGTATTATCAGTATATATATCTATAATGCGCAGAAACCGAAGGTTGTACTCAACCTCATGCATCATCGCCTTATCCCTGTTGTCTTCTGCCCTGTGCGTAAGAAGAAACGGCCACTTTCTGTTAAATCCCGCTCTTACCGGTATATTGGATAAGAAACAGGCCAGGTGCAGGACTTTATGCGGATTTAATACTACAGCCATGTCAAAGGCTTTAGGCCTTAATTTATTCGCGAGCCTGAAAGCGCTCCAGAGCGGTGTTTTTGCTGAAAACGTATCAAACAGGATAATCCTCGCGATATCAGGCCTCTGTTTTATTATGTCAGCGGAATAGGCAGATGTAACAAAATCTATCTCCGCCTCCGGAAAGCGCTTATGCAATGCCTCAATAACCGGCACCGAAAGCAAAACCTCTCCTATGCGGTCTGTCCGTAATACAACAATTCTCCTTATATCTCTTAGCCTGTTACGCCTCTTCATAAAGAACCTTTCTGAAAGCAACAGCAAGCCCAAGGCATAAAAACAGGAATGTAGCAAGTGTAACCGAATAGAGATGTGTGTCAACAAAACAGTGGCATAAAAAGCCTGTAATACCTGCCAAAAGCCCTAAATAGAGGTCCCTGTATATTCCGCGTTCTAAGCTTTTTGTAAACGTTATCAAACTTATTATAAGCGATAAAAGAAATACAATAAATATCCCAACCCCCACTGCCCCTATTTCAGTAGCCATGTGCAGGTAGCTGTTATGGGTATACCTTATATCAGGGTAATCATCGGGCACGTATTCCGGGAAATTTTTTGTGTACGTGTTTACTCCGAAGCCGAGTATAGGCCTTGCCTTTATCATTTGTATAGAGCCCTGCCATAATTTTGTCCGCTCCCAGGCAGTACCCTTTGTCGTAAAAGTAGCAAGGTCTGAAAACCTCTGTTTTACGCTGTCAGGCAGGATAAACGGCGAGGCGATTAAAAGGACCAGTATCAGCACAAATATCTTTCTGCTTTTTATGCTGAATAGGAATAAAACAGCGACAACAAAGCTCAACCACGCGCCCCGCGACTGTGTCTTTAGAAAACACCATGATACCGGGCATATTCCTAAAAATATAAGAATCCTCTCTTTAAACTTTCTCGTGCTCGCAAAGAAGACGCTCATAAACAGGGTAAGCGTAACAACCAGGTAAACTCCGAAATCATTGGCATGGACAAACGATGCCGATACCCTGTAAAGATAATCGAGTGAATCTATCACCCGGTGCCTTATCAAGTCAACACCTGAAACATACTGGACTATACCGTCAAGGGCTGCAAAAAAAGATACTCCGAGTAAAAAGAAGAGGTATCTCTTTACCCTCAGGCGCGAGTCGAAAAAATCTATCGTTGCCATGAAAAGAAGCATGTATTTAAGGACCTTTAAAGCGCCTCTTGTGCTCTCGTACAGGTACGACGTATTAAAAAACGACAGGAGATTCCATACGAAAAACAGAATTAACAGGATGCTTAAGAAGCCTCCCGGAAGGCTGTAATCTTTTAAAAGGCGCTTTTTAATAACCCACAGTATTATTATGGATATACTGGCTGTCTCGGTAAGCGCGTTAGAAAAGGTAACACCCGCTCCAAGGAGATAAAAAGCCGCGAAAAACAGCTTGTCTATTATATTACATATCTTGATGTTATTCATAATATCTCATCACTCGCGTCCAAATTAGCTGCTTTTTATCGTCAATGTTATTCGTTCGAGATACCATTTTCAAGACTGTCATTGCGAGGCGCCAAAGGCGCCGCGGCAATCCCGATGTCTGGGATTGCTTCGTCGGCATAAACTTAAAACTCAGGCCTTCTCGCAATGACGAAGAGTCTTTCTATCATTTACAATGAGCTAATTTTAGACAGCTATGATATCTCATTTTAGCGTAAAATGCTAAACTAATAAGCGTGCTCTGATTTTGTAAAGATTGTCTGAAAAACCGATATGATAAGTATCTTTATATCAAGCATTAAAGACCAGTTCTCTATATAATATAAGTCGTATTTTGTCCGCTCTTCGATAGATGTATCGCCGCGAAGTCCGTTTACCTGGGCCCAGCCTGTGATGCCTGAGCGTATCTTGTGCCTTGCCATGTATCTTGGTATATCCTCTTTAAACTTCCCCACAAACTTGGGCCTTTCGGGCCTTGGGCCTACCAGGCTCATATCACCTCTTAAGACATTTATAAGCTGGGGCAGTTCATCCAGATTATTTCGCCTTAAAAAAGCGCCGAGTTTGGTCCTTCTCGGGTCATTCTTTTTCGCCCATACAGCGCCTGTTGATTTTTCAGCCTTGTCAACCATTGTCCTGAATTTTATAATAGGAAAGCGCCTCTTATCCTCGCCTACCCTTTTCTGAAGATAGAAAACAGGCCCCTTTGAGGTAATCTTTACGAGAATGCTGATTATAATAAGAACCGGAGAAAGCGCTATAATGCCTAATAGTGAACAAGCTATATCAACCAGCCTCTTTACAAATCTGTTATATGTAAAGGCAAGAGGGCTCTCCTTTAAGCCCATAAGCGGTATGCCGTCAACATTCTCCATGTCAACCTGCGATGTTATCATGCCGAGTATATCCGCCACCAGGTGAAAATTTATCAGGCGTTTTTCGCACTCGAATATAAGGCCTGTTATGCTCTCCCTGTCCAGGGAAGGCACCGTAAGTATAACCTCTTCCGCCTCTGTCTCTGATAATATTTCAGGGATATTTTTCAGGCCTCCTAATATTGGTATATCCTTTACAACTGACGGGCCTTCTTCGCCTTCAACAGAGACCATGCCGGCAACTTTGTAATTCCAGTGCGGGTCATTGGCGATATGTGAAATAACCCTCTTGGCGGTAGCGCCCGTGCCCACTATAACAAGCCTTGAAAAATCCTTGTTAGCTGACCTTATCGCAAGCCTCAGCCTGTTTAATAAAAGCCTGGCGCAGGTTACGAATATTATGAGGTTTACCCAGGATACTAATAACATCATACGCGAATAAGTAAACTCCCTGTATATAAAAGTAGCTGCCATAAGCACAAAAAGCCCTGCTGTCATGGCTTTTACAATTATAAAAAACTCATCCAGTATGGCAAGCCGCCTCTTTGACAGGTAAAGATTAAAAGACCTCATGATAAACAAAAGCAGTATGGTAATTATAGGAAGAGGCCTCATGTACCCTCCTATATCAGGAACGCCGAAAGGCGTGGGAAATATACCGGTGTTAAACCTCAGCCAATAAGAGAATAAAAACGCGAAGTTTATCATAAACATATCGCATATTATACGCGCTGTCTCAAATATAAAATCACTTCTTCTTTTCATAATTATTTTCTTTCCAGGATATTCAATATAACCTTTATCATTAAATCTTTTTCAGAAGCTTTGCTCGAATTAGCAATGTGCCTTTTGTGCACATTACTTTTTTGTCAACCTGTGCATTTCTTGCATAGGCTATTATCTACAGTATGTTCCAAAATGGAACTCACTGTTGGCATAAAAATCTACGCCTCAACTTCTTGCTTCAACCTTTGCCTCTATGTAATCTCTTATCTTGTTCTTAAAGACTTTCCTGTCAAACCTTAAGGCGTTTTTTCTTATCTCCTCAGCCTCAAAGCCGGAAATGTTCTTTTCCAGCGCCTCTATTGCCTCTGCCAGGGCCTTTGGCGACTGCTCATGAAAAAATACACCTGTTGGTTTTTTTAAAGAGCCGGGTTCAAGAGGGACTACTGTCTCAAGAGCGCCCCCTTTCGCGTAAGCTATAACAGGCTTTCCGCAGCACTGCGCCTCAACAGGCACTATGCCGAAATCCTCTTCTCCGGGAAATATAAGCGCCTTACAGCGCGAATAGTAATCCTCTATCCGGTTATTATCAAGCCAGCCTAAGAATTCTATATTAGGCCTTGCCGCGCCTCTTAAAACTTTTTCAGAATTGCCGGAGCCTATTATAATAAGCCTTTTGCCATTACTGTTAAATGCCTCAACAGCTATATCTACGCGCTTGTAAGGCACAAGGGCTGACACGACAAGGTAAAACCCCTCATCCTTATTTGACAGCTCGAATCTATCCGTGCTGACAGGCGGGTATATCACATCAGAGTCTCTTTTGTAGCAGTCTGATATCCTCTTTTTTATATTATCCGATATAGCTATAAAGAAGTCAACATTTTCATTAACCTTTAAATCCCATCTCCTTAAGCGGTTTAAGAGCCATTTTAGGGGCTCTTTGCATACCAGGGGCATATTTCCGAAATACTCGTCAAAAAAGAGCCACGCGTAGCGCATCGGGGTATAACAATAGCATATGTGAAGCGCCTCCTTCGGCACATTAACCCCTTTTGCGACACAGTGGCTTGAGCTTAAAATAAGATCATATCCTGAAAGGTCAAAGCCTTTGACAGCTGCGGGAAAAAGAGGCAGATAACTCCTGTATTTCTTATCCGCCCCCGGAAGCTGTTGTATGAAAGATGTCTTTACAGGCATCTTTTCTATTGTTTTTGATACAGTACCTTTATTATGCAGTAATGTAAATATCGCGGCGTCAGGAAAGAGCTCGCAGAATACCTCAAGGCATTGCTCGCCGCCTCTCATCCCGGTTAACCAGTCATGTATAATCGCAGTCTTCATATATTTTTCACTATGCGCGGTATCTGCCCTATCATATACAGAGGAATTGAAAGAACCCTGTCGTTATAAAACAATTTCTCCTGCGAAATGCGAATTCCAAATTTAGCTTTCTTTTCTTTCAAAAATAACCTTAAGGATTTAAGCGTACCGGCCTTGCCTGCCTTTACTTCTACGGGAAAAATGTCTGAACCTATGTTAACAAGATAATCGACTTCTGCTGAACTGTTTCTCTTGTCCCTTGCCCAAAAAAACAACCTGCTTTCCTGGTGCCTGTCGGAATATGCCCTTAGCTCTTCTCCTGCAAACTGTTCAGCTACAGCGCCCGAGTTAATCTGCATAAAATCTTTAGCCATACTGAGCTCGCTATGCAGGCCGCAGGCATTTTGCATAAGCCCTACATCCAGAAAATTCAATTTCAGCTTTTTTTCATTTACTCCGGCGTTCAAGGGCAGGCCGGAAGCGCTGGACATGTAAACAGGCTTAATAATACCTGCCATGATCAATATATCTAAAGCATTTTTTAAATCCCTTGATTTGGCATCCGAATCTATAGATGAATATTTCACTCTCTTCCCGATTAAGCGCGGAGCGGCGTCAAATACTTTCTGCAGATATTTATGCTGAGCCGTCCTGGCGTATTTACCGAAATCAGCCCGGTATGTCTGAAGAAGCCCTACCTGCATATTTTGACAATTCATTAAATCTTTATTATTGATATAATCCTTTACCATTTCCGGCATCCCGCCCAGAACCAAATACAGCCTCAGCCGCTCCAGCAGCGTTTGATGGGCAATCTCTTCAACACCGTTTTCAAGCGTAACATTAGAAAGGTATTCTCTTAATTGCCCGTCTCCCAATGCGTCAAGAAATTCTAAAAAAGACAACGGCTCCAGATATAAAAAATGTATTCTGCCTACCGGCATCTTAAAATTGGCATTCCGTAAAGTAAACTCCAGAAGAGACCCCGCTCCGATAACCGGCATACCCGGCATCTTTTCCTTAAAATACCGTAATGAGGTTATGGCTTCAGGGCATTCCTGAATCTCGTCAAAAAAAAGCAGGGTTTTTTCTTTATCAACCTTCACGCCGAAAAACAACTGCAATCTGTTAATAATCTCTATTGGATCAAGAGTCTCAAAACACTCTTTTAGCTGAGGCTGGAATTCGAAATTTACAACAACAGTGTTTTTAAAATTATCTTTTGCAAAAGATTCAATAATATAACTCTTTCCTACCTGCCTGGCACCTCTGACTATCAGCGGATAGCGCTCCTTGCGGTTCTTCCACAAAATTAATTCTCTTTCTATATCTCTTCTCATGCAACTGGTCTCCTTGTGTTAAATAAGCGATAATGGCTATAATACAAGGTTATTATAGCCTATAATTGGCTAAAATACAAGGATATTTCATATGTTTGGCTAAACTTTCTATAATTTAAATGTTTCTTCCAATAATACATTCCGGCTCTTTTTTAAATATATACATTATCTAAACAAAATCCTCAAACCACGGTTTTGTTTTTCCTCTATCCTTTAATAACCTATTAATTTCCTCTGAATTAAATTCTTCGGGGTCAAAATCATCACCTAACCACTCTAAAGAAGGCTCATATTCAGGGTGATTCGGATCTTTAACTGCATTTAAAATCTCCATATATCCATAAGGGCCGCCACAATCTTCAGGAGGGCATGCGCGTTTTCCTTTCAGGCAAACAGGATACTGCACGCCTTGTTCATAAGGCCTTATGTTTTCAATAACTACTTCGTGCTCCCAGCCGTCACCAAAATCATATTCGAAAATAAACTTTTCCTTCGAGCGGCAAATAACGTCTTTTAACTTAACCTTCTTCTCGTTAATAACATCCTCAAAAGAGTCAAAGTCAGGGTCGGGCTTACCATAGCATTTGCCATTAATTTTAAAATCATGCAAGTGGCCTCCTGTCCAACCCATAACATCTAATAGAATAATATATAATTCATATAAACTTGTATCACCTTTTACAAGAAACCTCCGCCATATTGGCGGTTTTACACCCTTTAATTTTATCTTCAGTTGATATACAACTTCTTTGCCTAGCCTCGGTTTCCTGCTTCCTTTTAGAGTTGTCTTAACCCAATATATCGCGCCGACGGAACCCTCCCAATGAGTTCTGTTTCTCATCCAGTACTCATAGGCCTCGTCATCCCCTCCTACTGCTATAAGACTATCGCGCAGAAACTCTGGCTTTTTATGGGTAGTTTTTATTATCTCTTTTGCCACTTTTGGCAAACACTTTATGGCATGCCTTAAAGCATTATCTGCCTTTTTCTGATTCCCAAGCTGAAAAGAAGCAAGGCTTCTGCCATATAGGGTATCCGGCATTGTATCATAAGGATATGAATCACATATAGATAAAACCTCTTCGGGCATAGATAAGCAGAAAAAAGTTTCAATCGCATTTGCCCTTGCACCCTGGTTGTCATCCGGGTTAAGTTTTAGCATCTGCATAAATATCTCATTTGCTTTTTTGGCATCTCCTGTCTTTAACGCGGTAAATCCCAGCCCATGCATGCATCTTAAAAACGGCCTATTGTTCAAAAAAGCCCATGGCAATAAGTTTTCGCCGATTTTAAAATCCGCTGGAAATGCCTGCCTTCCAATAAAAACAGCTTTTTCCCATAATTCTTTTGCCTTTGCCATGTCACCTGATTTTTCTCTGATTAATGCCCAATGATGAAGCCCGTCAAGATGGTCCGGTATTTTATCCACCACTCCCTTAAATATCTTCTCCGCTTCTTCAAAATCACCCATCTCATAAAAATCACATCCCTTATCAACCGCGTCCAATGTATTATTATAACCCTCTGGATGCACAAATTCCCAGCTATCTGTATCTAATTGTTTTAACCTCATCATATTCGCACCCCATATATCTCATTTCTGTAAACAACTTCTTAAATATTTACCTGCTCTTTTGTCAATCCAAAGCATCCATCAACCCATTTCTTCCTTCTGTATATTGGCATAAATGCGCTAAGCTTTAATTAAAACCTCATCATATACAGCAAGGGTCTCTTCCGCTGTCTTTTGCCAGGAAAACTGCCTTGTCCTTTCAAAACCTTTACTTACAAGGTCTTCTCTTAATTCCTTGTCAGTCAACACGCTGTATATCTTATCAGAAATATCATCCTCATGACAGGGATTAAAGTATACGCTTGAGCCTCCCGCGATTTCAGGTAAAGATGAAGTATATGATGCTATAGTTGGTATGCCGCAGGCAAAAGCTTCCAATAAAGGCAGTCCGAATCCTTCATAAAAAGAAGGAAATACCAGCGCTGTAGCAAGATTATATACAGCCGCAAGGTCTTCGGCCCGGACTTCTCCGAGGTAAAGAGCGCCTGAGGCTGTTATCTTTTTAAGTATATCATGCTCATCTTTATGAAATCTTCCCGCGATAACCAAACTGCAGGAAACTCTTCTTTTTACTTTTTCATAAGCATGCAGTAATCCTTTTACATTCTTGTGCTTTTTAAGGCTTCCTACAAAAAGAAGTATATCTCCCTCAGGTATGCTGTATCTTTCTTTTACCAGTTTTAGGTACTGCTTATCCTCAATAACGCGAAACTGCGGGTCAGATGCCTCGTATATTACCTCTGTCTTAAAGCGCGAGCCCGGAACAAGCTCTGATATATCTTTTTTTGTATTCTTTGATACGGCAATAATAGCATCTGATTTTTTCGCGGCGTTTATTATAAGGCGCCTTGCTATGCCTCTCTTAAAAAGCGGCAGGTATTCGGGAAATTTTGTGTAAATAAGGTCATGTATGGTAACAACAACTTTCCCCCTGCCTTTACCTGTTGTTAATGGCGCGTTGAAGTGCGGAACATGAATAATATCAGGCTTATACCTTTTAAAAGGGCGTAAGAACTGCTCCCGGAGAGAATATACCGGGGCATTCCACTGTATAATCTTTCCGGCTGTAAGCCGCAATCCGTAAGCTGTAAGCTGTTTTTTATCGCCAAAGAGCAAAAATTCATAGCCGGCATTCAACCCGGCTATCGCGTTCAGCAGGTTTTTTATGTACCTGCCTATGCCCGGGTGGTTTATCATCCTCGCGTCAAAGGCTATTTTCATATTTAGTATTCCTGTGTCAGTAACAAAGCGTTTGTCATTGCGAGGCCTGCAAAGCAGGCCGCGGCAATCTCAATGCTGGGATTGCTTCGCTTCGCCCCGTTGCAAATTTTGCTGATATTAACTTTGCGTATAAATTTGCGGCGGGGCTTCGCTCGCAATGACTGAACCCGCAACCTGTTTTACCGCTTCCATCACATCATCAACAGATATCAGGTCCATGCATATATTATGCCTGCAGTCTGTCCTTCCGCATCCTTTACAGGATATATCTTTCTGTATAATCACGGTCTTTTCGTTAATAGGGGCCCATTCATCCGGATTGTTTGTGCCGCTGTAAAGAATCACAGAAGGCTTACTGCTCAATGCCGCGATATGGCTTGGCGATGAATCCACGCCGATAAAGAAAGAGGCCTTCTTAAGCAGTTCCGAAAGCGCTCCGAGAGAAATATCTCCGGCTATGTTTACAGCTTCTGCTGAAGAGAGCCGGATTAAATTTTCTATATTCTCTCTGTCTTCATTAGAGCCTATAAGCACTGTCCTTAATCCGTAATCCTTACCGAGTATTGTGATAAGCCGCGCGAACCTCTTATCAAGCCAGTTCTTTGATATGTTTCTGGAAAAGGGGTGCACTATGGCAAAACTATTCTCTTTATCAAGGCTGTTTCTCTGCATAAGGGCTTTTACGGTCTCTTTATCCCTGGCTGAGCTGTAAAGCTGTGGCTTACTACTTACTATGGATATCTTCATGGCTCTCAGCGCGTCCAGGTTGCGCTCAAGGGAATGGGCATCATGCCTATATTCAACCTCTTTATGCAGTAAGAAGGCGCCTCCTGTCACGCCAAAACCTACCCGAAATTTTATACTGCTGGCGGCCATAATAAGTATGCTTCTTAAATCACCCCTTAAGTCAAAAGCTACATCATAATTATGCTTCTTAAGCTCGGCGCAAAGCTTTACTAATTTTAAAATTCCGGAAAGCCCTCCGCTCTTTTTGCTAAACCACGGCGCGTCATAGCATATAACCTCATCTATGTAAGGATTATTTATAACTATCTCTTTTGCCCAGCTGCCCGCCAAAAAAGTAATCTTCGCGCCTTTATAATGGTTCTTGAGATTCTGAGGCACAGGTGTTGAGAATATAACGTCACCTATATGGTCAAGGCGTATAATAAGTATATTTCCGACATTCCCGGGTGACCTCTTCTTGAAAATCTTAAAGAAGACAAATAGCATACCGCCTAAAACATCGAATATCGTTACAAGAAAGTTATTGAGTTTTTTCTTGAATATATATTTAGCTACCACTTTTTAATATACTCCATAAATAGAGATATCTTTTTCGCGTCTCCCGGGACAAATACAAACTGTTCGATATCCCTGGTTAATGAC
>CAZBMI010000023.1:0-11515 GCA_964492885.1 uncultured Planctomycetia bacterium
CGCCTCATCAACGCTCATCTCCAGAACATCGGATATGGATTTACCCTTATATTTTATCTCCAGTGTCTGGCTGTTAAAGCGTCTGCCCCTGCATCCCTGGCATTGTATGTATAAATCAGGCAGAAAATGCATCTCTATCTTCTTTACGCCCTCGCCTTCACACAATTCGCACCTTCCGCCTTTCACATTAAAACTAAAACGCCCGGGCTTATAACCGCGTATTCTGGAATCAGGCAGTTTACTGAACAGGTTCCTTATGTGGCTGAATGTTCCTGTGTATGTCATGGGATTTGAGCGCGGTGTCCTGCCTATAGGCGACTGGTCAACAACTATCACCTTATCTATGTTCTCGCACCCCTTAATCTCCTTGTGCTTCCCCGGAGGCTCTACAGAGTTATAGAATTTTTTAGCGAGAGACCTGTAAAGAATCTCGTCAACCAATGTCGACTTCCCCGAACCCGAAACACCTGTCACGCATATAAATAATCCCAGCGGCAGCGTAACATCTATATTCTTTAAGTTATGTTCTTTCGCGCCTTTTATAATAAGTTTTTTTCTCTCATCACAGCTTCTATGCCTGTCCGTAACAGCGACTTTAAGTTTTCCGTTTAAATAACGCGCCGTAAAAGAGCTCTTGTTCTTAAGGAGCCCTTTCAACTTACCGCTGTATACAAGCCTGCCTCCTTTTTTACCGGCGCCAGGGCCTAAATCTATTATAAAATCCGCGCTTCTTATTATCGCCTCGTCATGCTCTACAACAATTATTGTGTTGCCCAAATCCCGCAGGGATTTAAGAGTGGAAAGAAGTTTGGAATTATCCTTCTGATGGAGGCCTATACTCGGTTCATCCAAAACATAAAGCACGCCTACTAACCCTGCGCCTATCTGCGTGGCGAGCCTGATGCGCTGGGCTTCTCCGCCTGAGAGCGTGGAACTTATACGCTCAAGCGTCAAATAGCCTAAGCCTACATTTACCAAAAACCTTAACCTGCTGCTTAACTCTTTGAGTATCTGGCTTGCTATGTTCTTCTTTTTTTCACTTAACCGTATATTTTTAAAAAACTCACATGCCTCTTCTATGGAAAAAGAGCATATATCAGCTATGTTCTTGTTTGCTATCTTTACCGCGAGAGACTCTTTCCTAAGCCTCTTTCCGTTACATTGCGGGCAGGGCTGGACAGACATGTACCGGTGTATAAAATCCCGCACATAGTCACTGTCCGTATCTTTAAACCGGCGCTCAAGATTCGGGATTACGCCTTCGAAATATTTCTTTGAATACTTCTCATCCCTGCTGCCATAAAGAATTACATCACGCAGTCTTTTGCTCAAATCCTTAAAAGGAGTATCCAGGCTGAAATCATAATCATAAGCAAGGCCGTGAAGAAGCCTGTGGTAATATAATAGTAAAGATTTTCCGCCTTTGCGCCACGGCTCTATCGCGCCTGCCTTTATAGACTTCGCCTTGTCAGGCACGACAAGTTCAGGGTCTATCTCCATTTTGTGCCCTAAACCGTCACACGCCGGACAGGCGCCATAGGGAGAATTAAAAGAAAACGCCCTTGGTTGATATGATTCATAATTTATTCCGCAATCGACGCACGCGCTTTGTGAGCTGTAGAGCGTATCGGCTGGCGGTTTGGGGTGCCTGGCCCGCTGCCGCGAAGGAGCTTTACGGGGTTTGGTTTTCGCCTCCTGCTTTGATACAATTACCAGCCCCTTTCCCACGGCCAGGGCTGTTTCAATGGAATCGGCAAGCCTTTTTTTCGAGTCAGGTTTTACTATAAGCCTGTCTACAACTACCTCGATATCGTGTTTTTTGCTCTTGTTTAACTTAACCTTATCATCAATCTCTGATACCTTAGAGTCAATCCTGCAGCGTATAAACCCCTCTTTTTTCATCCTGGTTAAAACATCCCTATGCTCTCCTTTTCTGCCCCGGACAAGCGGCGCCATTATAATGATACCCGTACCTGCGGGATACTGGCTTACTTTTTCTATTATCTGCTGTGAGGATTGGCGCGTTATGGGCTTTGAGCATTTATAACAATATATATCTCCTGCCCTTGAAAATAAGAGCCTTAAATAATCATGAATCTCCGTAATAGTCGCGACCGTAGAACGCGGATTGGAGCCTGCCCGTCTCTGCTGTATAGCTATGCTTGGAGAAAGCCCTTCTATGCGCTCAACATTCGGCTTCTGCATCTGCTCTAAAAACTGCCTGGCATATGCTGATAAGCTCTCTACATACTTGCGCTGGCCCTCAGCATATATGGTATCGAAAGCCAGTGAAGATTTACCGGAACCGGAAAGGCCCGTAATAACAACAAGCTCATTGCGCGGAATCTTGAGGTTTATGGATTTCAGGTTGTGCTCTTTGGCACCTTTTAAGAGTATGTATCTGCTGGGCATGTTTTTAAATAACAGGAAACCCCTTCTTAGCAATAAGCTTTTTAAAGCTTTTTGCCGGAGAAGGGGCCTTTTTCCTGCATATTGCTTTTAATATATTAAAACTTATTTCTTCTTTTTCTTTACCTTTTTCTTGGCCTTTTTCTTGGCTACCTTTTCCTTAGCCTTTTTCTTGGCCTTTTTCTTTGCTGCCATGGTTTACCTCCTTTTTTGGTAAAAGGTTTACCGTTTATAATATGCTACTTTTTCTTCTTCTTTACCTTCTTCTTGGCCTTTTTCTTTGCTGTCTTTTTCTTGGCCTTTTTCACTGCCTTCTTCTTTTTCTTCTTGCCGCCGCGGGCCATCTTAGCCTTTGCAACATCACCCTGCTTATCTATGAAATAGAGATAACCTTTTTCTCTCTTAATGCCGGCCTTTACGACTACCTTAGGGTTACCGCCTTTCTTCTTACCGCGGGCCATCTTAGCCTTTGCAACATTTCCTTTTTTATCTAGATAATAAAGAAAACCTTTTTCCCTCTTAATTTTGCATTTCAAAACTTTTGTTGCCATTTTATATTTTTCACCTCCCTTCAAAAAAATTTTTTATTAAATTCATTTTACGCTTTTTTTAAAGCGCACGCAAGAACTTTTTTATCTTTTCTCGAAAAAAATTTTAAAAATTATTTTAAAACACCGCCGGATATAAGGTACCGGGGCCGGGCGGGAAAAGGTTACGTGCCGATTTTCTTAAAAGGACTCAAGTATTGCCGCAGCGCGGCAAGCGCGGAGAGAGGCGCTAAAAAACTTGTTTTGGGATTTTGCGGTGAGGGGACATTCTCGGTACGGGTAATAAGCCTGCCGAAATCCCCTTCTACTTCAACTTCATGCGAATTGACCATGTATTCAGGGGATGTGACTATCCTGACAATAGTCTTATCGGCTCCTATGCCCGTTATGCTTAAAAGCGCGGAGACGTTTATGTTTTTCGGGAAGGCGCAGACAGCCTCTTTCGCCGTACCCTCGAATATAACACGCTGCTTTGTTATGGAATCTATATCTATATTGTTCTTCATTATATAAGGCGCGCCCTTAAGCCCCTTAGGGGGTTTACGCGTAGTAAGGGTAACCTTTCTTATGCCGGCTTCTCCTGCTGATTTTATTCCGTCTATCCCGCATATAGCGCCGCTTGGAAGTATTATCTTCGCGTTTCTCTTCTTTGCGAGATTAAAGAGTTCTGCCTCTTTCCCGAGAATGCCTCCTATGCTCATTATCATTACATCCTTCTTTTTGGAAAGGACTTTTTTCGCCAGGCCAAAAGATGCCTCTCCTGAGGCCGCCTCTATTACAAGGTCGGACTTATCTATAAGCCTGCTCAGGCTTAGTACCGGAGGTTTTTTGGCAAGGCCTTTTTGTAAACTGCCGGCTCTCTTTTCGTCAACATCACACAGGCCGGCTATTACTGCCGCGGATTTTAAGTCTTTGTCTATTGCCTTGGCAAGAAAGCTTCCTATCGTCCCGCATCCGGCTATACCTATCTTCTTTTTCATGGTTCATGCCCTATTTGAGATTGCTTCGTTTCGCCCTGTTACAAATTTTGCTGATATTAACTTTGCATATAAATTTGTAACTGGGCTTCTCTCGCAATGACAAGCGCCGTCATTGCGAGGAGTGCCAAAGGCACGACGCGGCAATCTCAGCATTTTAGATTACCTGCTTGTTTTAGCTGCCGGAAATCGATACCCATTTCTTCTCCCTTGATATCGCGAGCATTCTCTCTACAGAACCGTAAGCGCGCTCTCTTATGTCTTCGGGCACAGTGACCTTGTGCACCATAAGCTGCAAGGAGTTGACTATCCAGCCAAGTGTCGTAAGTTTCATGTTCGCGCATAAGAGATGTTCCGTGGGAAGAAAAAATCTTTTACCGGGGTTGTCCTGCTTTAACCTGTAAAGCATGCCCATCTCTGTGCCTATGATAAAATCCCTGTTATCTGAATTCTTCACGTATTCCAGCATGCCGCCGGTCGAGGTTATCTCGTCTGCGAGGTTTAAGACATCAGGGTCGCATTCGGGGTGCGCTATAAACTCTGCCTCAGGATACATATTCTTAGCGGCCGTCACCTGATCCGGCAGAACGCTTATGTGGCTCGGGCAAAAACCTTCCCATAATATAATCTCTTTATCGGGCAGCCGCGACTGGACATATTTTCCAAGGTTTTTATCGGGGATAAATATTATTCTCTTCTCTTTCAGTGAGCTGACTACTTCCACCGCGTTTCGTGAAGTACAGCAGATATCACTTTCTGCCTTTATCGCGGCTGATGTATTAACATAACATACAACAGGCGCGCCGGGATATTCCTGCTTCTTCTTCCTGAGTGCCTCAGGCGTTATCATATCAGCCATGGGGCAGCCGGCTTCTTTTACCGGAAGCAGGACTGTCTTCTTTGGGTTAAGTATGTGCGCGGTCTCAGCCATGAAATGCACGCCGCAGAATACTATGACATCCGCCTCAATCTTGATAGCTGCCTTGCTTAACCCCAGCGAATCTCCCGTAATATCAGCTATATCCTGCACCTCGTCGCGCTGGTAATTATGGACAATTACAACAGCGTTTCGTTGCTTCTTAAGCTCAAAAACCTGTTGTTTTAGTTTTTCTATGTAGAGCCTGTTCGTCTCTTCCGTATATCTTTTAGTCATGTCTTCTTTATCCCGTTATTTTCGTCAAGGTAAAGAGCCTTTGCGTTAAATGTCGAGGCCTCTTTGGAATCTACTAAACAATAGGATATTATTATAAGCTTATCCCCTTTGTGCGCGCATCTGGCAGCTCCGCCGTTCATACAGATATCGCCTTTTCCCGGCTCGCCTTCTATGACATAGGTTTCTATTCTCGCGCCGTTATTTAAATTAACCACCTGAACCTTTTCACCCGGGAATATGTCCGCTGCCTTTAACAGCTTCGAATCTATGGTTATACTGCCCGTATAATTAAGGTTCGATTCTGTTACTGCAGCGTTATGTATCTTTGATTTATAAATTATCCTTAACATGTTCTTCCCTTTCCTTCCGTAATATTTGTAATTTATATTTTACGCTCTTGTAACTTATGCCTTGTGCCCTTAAGTTTCACGAGAACATTATCAATAAGCCTGGTACTGCCGACTTTTACCGCCAGGGCTATCAATGTATCACCACTGATAAATTTCACCTGCTTAAGCGTAACCGGGGAGGCTATGCTTATATAATCTATTTTTATACCGGGCCTCCTTAACATGCTCCTTATATCAGATTTTATTTTAGATACATCTTTTACGCCTGAACGAATCATCTTCTCTGCGTTTTTAAGCGACCTATAGATTAAGGCCGCGTCTTCTTTCTGCTTTAAGCTTAAGTATCTGTTGCGGGAACTCATGGCAAGGCCGCTTCCTTGCCTTACTATCGGGAGCATTTTTATCTTAAGATGCATGTTCAAATCCCCGGCCATTCTTTTTATTATAACAGCCTGCTGAAAATCCTTCTTTCCGAAATATGCCGTATCCGGCATTATTATGTTGAATAGCTTAGCGCATACAGTGGCAACGCCCTTAAAGTGGCCCGGCCTTGACTTTCCGCACATCAATCCGGAGAGCTCATCAACCTCTACATATGTCTTGTATCCTTGCGGATACATAGACACAGCATCAGGGTAAAACAAGATATCGCAGCCGGCGTTCTTTGCTTTTTGCCTGTCCTGTTTTATCTCCCGCGGGTATCTCGCATAATCCTCTTTCGGGCCGAATTGCGCGGGATTTACAAAAACACTTACAACAACAATATCATTCTCTTTATCCGCCTTCTCTATAAGAGAGATATGGCCCTTGTGAAAGGCCCCCATGGTAGGGACAAAACCTATTCTTCTGCCTCTTTTACGAGGTGTTTCCAGCAGGGTTCTTATACTGTTAATGCTTCTTACGGTTTTCATAAAAATTTTTAAACGTTTTTATGCGGTATCTTAAGCAGGTTTCTTACCATTGTAAGCAATGTTTTGTATATGCTCACCGGCTGAGCAGGTATAACCGCGGGTGTTTTAGGCGTATCAACGCACTCCTGCAGAGGCATCTTGTTCTCCTGGTTCCCCGCGTCTTTCTGCCGGCATTCGGATAAAAGCTCTTTTACGGGCTTTTTAAGAACCGGGTGTGTCAGTTCAGGGGCAAGTTCCGCAAGCGGCTTAAGCGCAAAGAGCCTTTCATGAAGGAATTTATGGGGTATGATGAGGTTATTACCCCTCATGATAATGTCATCATACAGCAGTATATCAAGGTCAATAACGCGCGGGGCCCATTTATCCTTTCTGACGGCAGCGGTAACAGGCGCATCCTCTCGCGCTGGCCTGCTTATATCCTTTCCCTGCTCTAAGGCCATAAGTTGTTCTTCGCGGCTTAATTTTTTGGGGGCAGAATCCCTGTCCCTCCCCATCTCCCGCTCGATTGACTTAAGAGCGCTTAAGAGCTCATCCGGATACAGCGTTGTATCTATACGGCAGCAGGCATTTAAGAATTTCGGCTGTTTGGTATCGCCCATAGGCTCTGTCTCTATAACAGAAGAGACCTGCCCTAACTGGATATTCTTTCTGGTCTTTAATTTTTCCAGGGCCCTGTCTATATTCTGCTGCCTGTCTCCCAGATTGGAACCTATGCCGATATACGCCCTGCTCATTGATGCAGCCTTCTTATCCTGTCAACAGCCTCTTTAAGCCTCTCTTCCGATACCGTCAATGTTATCCTTATATAACCTTCGCCATTAGGGCCGAAACCTACACCCGGGGTAGTAACGATATCGGTTTTTTCAAGAAGCGATTTTGTAAGTTCATTAGAGGTGTATCCCGGAGGAACCGGTATCCATACATAAAAAGTCGCCTTAGGCTTATTTACCTTCCAGCCTATTGAATTCAAACCGTCTACCAGGACGTCTCTTCTCCTCTGATATATTGCGTTGAGTTTATCTATGTATGACTGGTCACTCTCCAGGGCTACGATACCCGCGAATTGCACAGCCTGGAATATTCCCGAATCTATGTTGGACTTGACAGTCCTTAATGCTGTTATAATATCCGCCTTGCCGCATACAAAACCGAGCCTCCAGCCTGTCATGTTATATGTCTTTGACAATGAATGGAACTCAACGCCGACTTCTTTGGCGCCTTCAAATTCCAGGAAGCTTTTAGGCCTGTATCCGTCAAACGCCATTTCTGAATACGCCGCGTCGTGGCATATAATTGTATTGTTCTCTTCCGCGTGCTTTATGACTTTTTTAAAGAATTCCCCGGTGGCCACTGCTGAAGTCGGGTTGTTGGGGTAGTTTAAAAACATGAGCTTCGCCCTCTTGGCAACCTGGTAATCTATTGAATCGAGGTCAGGCAAAAAACCGTTTTCCGGTAAGAGCGGCATAAGGTAGGGAACCCCTCCGGCGAATATAGTGCCTGATTTGTAAGGGGGATAACACGGGTCGGGTATCAGGACCTCGTCTCCGTGGTTTATAAAAGCAAGCGGCATATGCGCGATGCCTTCCTTGGAACCTATAAGAGGCAGGACCTCTGTTTCCGGGTCAAGGTCCACGTCAAAACGGGACTTATACCAGCACGCTATTGCCTCACGTAATTTCAAAAGCCCCATGTCCATCGCGTAACGGTGATTCTCCGGATTCTTGGCAGCCTCGTAGAGCTGCTCTATTATGTGCATAGGCGTGGGCCTGTCAGGGTCTCCTACGCCTAAATCTATTATATCCCTGCCGTCACTGAGCGCCTTCTTCTTTATCTTGTCTATCTCCGCAAAAAGATATGGGGGCAGTTTCTTAAGCCTGCTTGCTGTATCGATATTTACCATATTCTTATACTCCTCCTATAACGTCTTTCATGCTATATAATCCCGGTGACTTATTTACAATATACTTAGCCGCGAGCAGGGCTCCTCTGGCAAATATATCGCGTGAGTTCGCGCTGTGCCTTATCTCTATCCTCTCGTCTTTGCCCGCGAATATTACCATATGCTCTCCTGTAATATCACCTGCGCGTACGGCATGTATGCCTATTTCGTTTTTAGGCCTCTGGCCTACACTGCCTTCTCTTCCGTATACCGCGATATCCTTTATATTTTTACCCTTTGCCTCGGCTATCTTCTCAGAAAGTGTCTTTGCGCTTCCGCTCGGTGAATCCTTCTTCTTGTTATGGTGCATCTCTACTATCTCAATATCATAATCCTCTCCCAGCATCCCGGCTGCCTCAGGCACAAGCTCAAAAAGAAGGTTCATGCCTATAGACATGTTAGAAGAAAAGAGAACCGGCACAACCTTTGAGCTGGCCTTTATAGCTCTCTGCTCCTCATCCGTAATGCCTGTGGTTCCTATTACTATAGGCAGTTTTTCCTCCCTTGCCGCGCGTAAGTTCGAAAGCGTGGCAACAGGTGTCGTAAAGTCTATAATAACATCAGCGTTTTTCGCGGCAAGCCCCAAATCATCCATTACCTTTATACCCAAAGCTTCACCACCTATAATCCTGCCGAAATCTAAACCTGTGTTTGGGCTGGACTTAATTTCAGTAACACCTGCTATCTCAAGCTGTTTATCATCCAGGGCAAGAGACGCTATGCGCCTTCCCATTCTGCCGCAGCATCCTGTAATCGCTATCTTTGTGACCATGTTATGCTCCTATTTTAAAAATCGGTGCTCGGTGTTAGGTTATGGGTTTTAGACATTCACGAAAACCGTAAACCGAGAACCGAAAACCAAAACTACTCCTCGCGCGTCAAAAGACCGTAGTCTTTCAAGGCCTTCTCAAGCTTCTCTTTATTAGCTTCGGATATATTACACATAGGAAGCCTTAAATCAGGCTCTATCATATTAAGCATGCCCATTGCTGTCTTAACCGGAATAGGGTTTGTCTCTATAAACATTGCCTTTACAAGCGGCAGCATCTTATAGTGAAGCGCTCTTGCCTTGTCTATATCTCCTGCCATAAAAGAGCCTACCATATCAGAAACATCCTTTGGCACTATATTCGCGACAACGGATATTACGCCGCAGCCTCCTATCGCGAGTAAAGGCAGTGTAAGCGAATCATCCCCTGATATCAACTCGAAATCATCTCCGCATAAATAACGTATCTCAGCCATCTGGTTTAAGTTACCGCTGGCCTCTTTTACGGCTACTACGTTGCTGAGCCCGGCTAATCTGCGCATAGTCCCGGGAGTGATGTTGGTACCGGTGCGGGATGCTATATTATAAGGTACAAGCGGTATGTCCACCGCATCGGAAAGCGCCTTGAAATGACGGTATATTCCTTCCTGCGTCGGCTTGTTGTAATAGGGTGTTATTATCAGGGCTCCGTCAGCGCCCGCTTTTTTAGCATGCCTTGTAAGCTCTATTGCCTCCCCTGTATTATTAGAGCCTGTTCCGGCCATAACCTTTGCCCTGTCTTTAGCCGTATTTATCACAATATCTATGACCTTTTCATGCTCCTCAATGGAAAGAGTAGCTGACTCTCCTGTTGTGCCGCATGGCACGATAACGGAAGTGCCGTTGTTTATCTGAAAATCGACAAGCTCTTTGAGTTTCCGCTCGTCAAGCTCTGTTCCGTTATTCTTAAACGGTGTTACTATAGCTACCATCGAACCTTTAAACATAATAGACTCCTTTATTTTTTAAACCTCTATTCTGCCTTTAAAGACCTCTTTTACTTCTCCCTCGAGAAATACATCACTTGCTGAAGAACCTTTTATCTTAAAATATATATTCAGTCTCCCGCCTTTTGTCTGGACCTTTACAGGAGATTTAAACCCTTTTACAATACCTGATAAGACGGATGAGGCCACAGAACCCGTGCCGCAGGCAAGTGTCTCTGCCTCGACCCCTCTTTCGTAAGTCCTTATAAGTATAGAGTTATTGCCCTTAAGGCAGACGGCGTTAAAATTGGTACCGTAAGGCGCAAAGAGCTTATGATACCTGATACTGCCTCCCAAAGCGACCATATCGACATTTTCTATGTCATCGGTAAACCATACAACATGCGGGACACCCGTATTTATATAGTGGAGCTTATAATTCTTTTTGCCTACCTTTAAGTCAAAACTCTCTTTCAGGTCTTTAGGCTCTGTCATGTTTATCTTAACATTATTCCTGTTTATCTTTGCGCTTAACAAGCCCGCTTTTGTATCTATCTTCATACAGCCGGCGGCTATTTTGCCGGCCTTAGCGTAGAATGCTATGCACCTTGAGCCATTACCGCACATATCCGGCTCAGAACCGTCAGGATTGAATATCCGCATCTTAAAATCAGCTTTTTTGGAATTTTCAGCAAGCAGTAAGCCGTCCGCGCCTATTCCGAATTTTCTCTCACAAAGCTTCTTTGCTAAGCCCGGCAAGCCACTTCTGAAAATCCTTCTGCGGTTATCGATTACTATAAAGTCATTACCTGTCGCGACCATCTTGCTGAAATTAATAAGCTTCATATACCCTCTTTATGATATCGTAGAGATTGCTTCGCTCGCAATGACAACTCCTGCTCATTGCGAGTCCGCTATAGGCGGACGCGGCAATCTCAAAAAAAACCTGCAATATAAGCCCTGTGGGCTTACTTTAACACCCTGGGCACAACCTCGCCCCTTATAAGATCCTGATATGTCTCTCTTCTGCGGGTTATGTAATATTTACCGCCTATAACCATAACCTCTGCCGTTCGCGGCCTGGCATTATAATTACTTGACATGGAAAAGCCATACGCGCCCGCGCTCATAACGGCCAATAAGTCGCCCTGCCCTGCCGGGGCAAGCCCTCTTGCCTTTGCGATAAAATCCCCGCTTTCACATATCGGGCCTACAACATCAAAAGTTCTCTTTTTTGCGCTTTGTTTCTTGCGCTTAACAGGCAGTATCTCATGAAAAGCGTTGTAAAGGCTTGGCCGCAAGATATCGTTCATCCCGGCGTCTACTATCATAAAGTTCTTTGCCGGCGACTCTTTTACGTACAATACCCTGGTAACTAATATACCGCTGTTGCCTGATATAAATCTGCCGGGCTCAAGAATAAGCTTTACATTAAGCTTCGCAATAAGCGGGATAACGGCCTTTGCGAAAGAAGCTGCTGTCTGCGGTTTTTCG
>CAZBMI010000024.1:0-5898 GCA_964492885.1 uncultured Planctomycetia bacterium
GAATTCTTTATTTATCTCCTTTATAATAATATCGGTATAACCCGTAAACATCCCCACAATAGAACTCTCCGGTTTTGTCTTTATGCCGCATACCCCGAAAAAGCCGTGGCATTTACCGTCCTTTATTACAGGCACGGCTATACCGTAAGTGCCGTTTAATTTTGTCTCAAAGACAAAAGCTGACTTCTGCCTGTCCGCCTTTCCTATGCCCCTTATAATGCTCTTCTTGTAATCTGAAATAGAAAGATAATCTTCTACCCGGCGGGCCCTTTTTATGCGCGTAAGCGGAAGTATCCTTGAAGAACTCTTCTTATCGGCAACCCACCATACGGGCCTTTTAAGAAACTTATCAAAGGCATCCTTCATCTCCTTCCATCCGGAACTTTCAAGAAAAGAATCGAAGAATCTTCTCTTTTTAGGCTGTCTGTTGCCTGTTTTCATCATACCCTCTCATATGGCTGAAAAAGTTTCTTATACTCATCAAGCGCGTACCTGTCGGTCATGCCTGCTATGTAATCACATATAATAACCCGGCGCGCGGATTTAACACGCGCCTTCTCATAATAACTGCTGGGCAAAAGCCTAGGCTCTTTAAGATACTCCCCGAAGAGCTCCCTTATAAAACGCTTTGCCTTGTTTGCCATTCTTATTACCCGGTAATGCTTGTAGAAATTCTCAAAAAGGAAATCTCTTAAACCTGCCTTGTTCCTGCTGACAGTGTCCGAGAAGCCTATTATCTTCTCGGGACAGTTCCTTGCCTTGTCAACAGAGGTTATGCCGAAGTTACTGATACGCCTTTTTGACTCACCTATTATATCTGTGGCAAGGTTATTTATAATGTTTCTTACAGCCTGGTATCTTTGCAGGTCGCTATCCAGCTGGAGTGTGCTTGTATTTTTACGGCCCTGGGAATCCCTCCATATCTTCAGTGTTGATAAAGCCTTTTCCGATAGTATCCTGCTTCTTAAGCCGTCATCTATGTCATGGCTGAAATACGCTATTTCGTCAGCAGCGTCAACAATCTGCGTCTCAAGCGATGCTGATTGTTTTATGTTAAACTCCTTTATCTTAGGGGGATTATCATAAGAAGTGCTGTGCCTGGCTATGCCCTCCCTTACCTCATATGTAAGATTCAAGCCGGGGAACTCAGGATACCTCCTTTCCAGGATATCTATCACGCGCAGGCTCTGCATGTTGTGGTCAAACCCGCCGTGTCCTTTCATAAGCTCATTTAATATATCCTCCCCGGAATGGCCAAAGGGAGTATGTCCTAAGTCATGAGCCAGAGCTATCGCCTCCACCAGGTCTTCGTTAAGCTTTAAGGCGCGCGCGATAGTACGCGCTATCTGCGCTACTTCTATAGTATGAGTAAGGCGTGTACGGTAATAGTCTCCCTCGTAATTCACAAAGACCTGCGTCTTGTATTCCAGCCTCCTGAAAGCCGTTGTGTGGATTATGCGGTCCCTGTCTCTCTGGTATATTGAGCGGTAGGGGTGTTCCTTCTCTTTATAGGCCCTGCCTCTGCTCATTTTCGAACTCATAGCATAAGGCGCCAGAAAGTGCTCACTGTCTATTAAAATATTTTTCTTATCAGGCATGTTTTATTAGCCTCTCGTACAGGGCGGATAGAGATTCTGATATTATCTTGTTATCTGAAAAAACAGGCATGAAATTTGTATCACCTTCCCAGCGCGGGACAACATGTATATGCACGTGCCCCGGAAAACCGGCACCTGAGACCTTTCCTATGTTTATGCCTATATTATAACCTTTGGGCTTAAGCATTTTAGTCAAGAGCCCTGTCGTCTTGTTAAGCAGAGACATCATGTCCGAAAGCTCAGCAGCGGATAAGTCTTCGAGTGAGCCCTTATGCCTTTTCGGGACAACCATTATATGGCCGTTGTTATAAGGATACAGGTTAAGCATTGAAAAAGAATGCCTTGTCTTTTGAATAACAAAATGCTTAGCGGTATCGCGCGCATCCCTGGCCCTGCAGAATATACATCCTCTCCTTTTACGCGTGTATATAAATTTACTCCTCCACGGAGCCCATATTGTCTTCATTGATATTCCCTGTTTTAAGTCCTAAATTTTAAATAAACTCAAAATTCAAATTTTTTAAATCCAAAACTTTTTCTTTTGAGCGTGCGGATTTTGGTCATTTGATATTGTTTAGAATTTAGTGCTTAGAATTTAGAATTTTACCTTTCTCTTTTTCCAGTTTCTTGCGCGCCTCTTCGAAAAAAGGCTCTGCGAAACTGCTGTCCCAGACTCTCTGCTTAAACTCCCTCTTCTCTACTGTATCAAGAAACCCCTTAAAATCCTGATAATAGCTTCCATAAATATGAAAGCTGTCTGTTATGTCAGTGTACCGCCCAGGCTCTATATTCTTGCCTGTCTTTTCTGATATGCGTTTTGCTATAATCTTCTGCAGGTCCGTAAGAGCGAAGATGTTCATAAAGGCGGCCTTAAAAGCATCTCTTGAGCGCCAGTGGGTATTCATATTGAGAAAAGACCTGTCTTCGCTTTCTGATATCCTGAACCAGACCCTCTGAAGGCACGGAGGGTCATCCGTGGATATATCGAGAGCCGGGTTCCATGTTATTGCCTGGGCCCTTCTCGAATAACCGCTGTCACTCAATTTATCAACTATATAATCCATCTGGTTGATAATATCAGGGCCGCTATTATAAGCAAACAACCTCTGATGATAGGTGTATGTCCATTTACCCTGTTCGGGCGCTATCCAGTGGTCATGAACCCCGTCTACAACCTCCTGCCTGTAAACTTCCAGGTCGTCAAGCCCTCCGGGAAACGCCCTGTGTATGCGCGGCTCCTTAAACGGAGAGTTTATGACCATTACCATCGTGACGTCCCTGCTTGGGGGGTCGTCTGGCTTATCATATTCTGTCTTTATGCGGAGGCCTTCTCTCCAGGTCCTTATAACAGACTCTTCCCATGCCTGCGGCAATGTATCCTTCTCGACCAATATTACGGGTATTCCCTGCCTGTCCATGGCTACAACCTTATGATTTTCGGGGTTATCTTATCATCTATTTCGAGCATTCCGAATGAATTATACGGGGCAAAGACCTTTTCAGTGGGACTGCCCGGGCAAAAGTAGAGCACATCGTTGATATAATCGATCTTCGGTATGTGAGAATGGCCGTATATTACACAATCGAGCTTATCTTTTCTGAATACACCTTTAGCGTAACTTATAAGATTATCCGGAGCTCCATAACCATGCACGATACCTATCTTAAAACATGACAACTCGAGAATCTTCTTTTCCGGAAGTTCTTTCTTTATCTGCTCGGAATCCATGTTTCCCGCGACAGCCTCAACCCGCGCTGTTGACCTGAAATCTTCAAGCACAGACATCTCGGTAAAATCACCCGCGTGTATTATAAGGTCAGCTTCTTTTATCTTTTCAAGAAGCTTAACAGGCACTTTATTGCAGGTTGCCGGTATGTGAGTATCCGAAACAACAGCTACCCTCATATATCTTTTTTCCTTTCCTGTTTACGCTATAAGAGCGTTGTAACCTTTATAAAATTTAAAGAGCCTTGCCATATCATCCTTTGACCATATGCAGAACTGTTTCTGTTTTGCCGCCAGTTTCGCCGGAGGCTCTATTCCCTCAGGCGCTATCAATACAACCTTTGGCTTTCTGTACCTTAGGCTCTTTATCCTGCTGCATATGCCGCAAACATCTTCTTGCGTTAGCCTCTTTTGTGAGATTATAAACAGACACCTCTTTTTACCTTTTGCTGATATCAGAAGATTCTTATGGTCAAAATGCTTAAGCTCTATGGAATTGACCCGCGGTAATACGCGGGTTCTCTCGTCTATAAAAAAATGGTCATTATCAAACGAACTGATAAGCTCTGCTATCCGCTTATCAAGGCTCTTTTTTCTCTCCGCGTAAAAAACGGATATCCTGCTCTCGACCTCTTTGGCATAATCAGCCCGCTCCTGCTGCGGCACGAAATCAAAACAAAGGTTACGCGGGGTTGACTTAACTTCTATCCACATCCTGAAGACAGCGTCATCCGCGCTGTAAAGCGCGCCGCTCTTCTTTATAAGAGACGACTCTGCCAGGCTGTTTAACAGCTTATTCAGATCGGAGGAGGAGACGGTGTTTTTGTTTAAAATATCGCGCGCGCGTACAGGCTGTTTTGCCATTGCCGAAAGCATATCGAAAACATTCCTTTCGGGCATAGCTTTATGGATAGGGTCGAGAATTTCCGAGAAAAACTGGTCGATAGCCCCGCCGGGATAAAAGAGCAGCTCGGCGATTATACGGCTTATGCTTTTAAGCGTTATCCTCTCCATGCCGTATCCCTTAGCGTAATCTATCTTGCCGGCTATGGAGCTTAAATAAAAGGGGTGCCCGTTTGTAAAGGCTAGTATGAAGTCCTTTATCTCGTTGGGAATAACGACTGACCTGCATCTCTGCGTTAAAAACTTTCTGGCTTCATCCGCGCTGAATGTGCCTACATCAAGTCTCTTAAAACCTCCAAATAGAAGAGAGAGCCTCTCGGCGAGTATCTTCCTGGCATTTAAGGGGAAGGAGCTTGAAACGAAAAACAGGGTCTTCTGCTGTACCATTATCTTCTGCCCGAGAACGCGAAAAGGCTTTGCAACCGGAAACTCTGAGAGCAGGCTGAACTCATCAAGCACGAGAACCGGAAACCTTCCTGTTTCGGCATTTAAAAGGACGCAGAGATCCCATAGCTCAGAATAGGCTTCATCATACCTCTTTTCCGCGATAAAGGACCTTACTCTTCTTACAAGGTCACAGCTTTTAGGGAATACTCCGCTTGACTCTTTCAGCAGGTCATCCAGCCGGTACGAGGCCTCGTCATCCGGTTTTTTCTTAAGGGCCTGATATAACAGCCCTGCCGCGAAATCATGCATAAACTTCTCGAGGTTCGTATCCCTGGCATTCAGGTAAACAGGAAGCAGCTCCTGGGTATTCTTTATGCTGTTTAGAAACTGTAGCAGCAGAGAGCTCTTTCCTATCAGGCCGCTTCCTATAAGGGCTATATTTTGACGATAGCCTTGCTGTATATCATTAGCGCTCTGAGTAAGATGCCTTAGCAAATCCTCTCTGGCAAAAAAGTCTTTTCCGACTACGGGCTTTACGTAATGTGTCATGGCAGATAATAATAGGGGTTTTTGGGCTCGTGCCCTCTTCTTATCTCAAAATGCAAAGAAGGTGCCTTTGCCCTTCCGGTATCCCCTGCTTTTGCGATTACCTGGTTCTGCCGGACAAACTCTCCGCATTTTACGAGATTCTCGGAATTGTTTCCGTATACCGTGGAATATCCGTTATCATGCTCAATTATAATAACCTTTCCCATGCCTTTTACTCTCTCATCGCAAAAGACGACTTTTCCTGAACGCGATGCTACTATGGGCTGGTTTTTGCTTACCTGTATATCTATGCCTTTATTCTTTACGCCGTCAACTTTTGAGCCATAATAGGATATTATCCTGCCCTTTAAAGGCCAGATATAACCCTTTCTGCTCTCTTTCGAAACAGGCATGTACTGGCTGACTTTTACATTAGTCCTGGCTCCCGGAATAAATATCTTCTGTCCTGCGTCTATATCAGACGGGTCAGGCATTCTGTTTGTTTCCACTATCCTGCTTATATCTGTATTATAGGACTTTGCTATCCTCCAGAGCGTCTCTCCTTTTAATACGGTGTGGTACACGCCCTGCTGGTAAGGGGCAGACAGGGGTTTAGTGGCAACTGTCTGCGTGGAAGTTGAAGCGCACCCTGCAAGAAATAATAAAACAAAAGGGACGGTCCTGAAGGGGACACCCCTGAACACGAAATTTTGCAATTTTTGCCCTTTTTTAAAAATCATACTCTTAAAATCTTCT
>CAZBMI010000024.1:5998-11446 GCA_964492885.1 uncultured Planctomycetia bacterium
GTCAACTGTGAACTGCCAACTGTCAACTAGATACTTCGCCTCCCTATGAAAGCTTTTACATTGTCAAAAAACTTCTGTCAACTGTGAACTGCCAACTGTCAACTAATGGAGCGGGGAACGGGAGTCGAACCCGCGACGTCAAGCTTGGGAAGCTTGCATTCTACCACTGAATTACCCCCGCATGTTTTAACGCAAAGAACAGTTCCCGAGGCTCTCCTGATTAGCGCTGGAGAAGCGTTTTCGGTAAAGTTCAGAAGCTGCAGAACTTCTTAAACAGCTTAAACCTCTTTTCAATGCTCTTCTTGTTCTGCTTGGAAAGACTGCTTATATCATACCCCTCTACAGCAAAAGATGCCATTATGGTTCCGTATACAAGTGCCTTTTTCATCACAGCATCATTTATCTTAGAGGCCTTCGTTAAATAACCTAAAAATCCTCCTGCAAATGTATCTCCTGCCCCCGTAGGGTCATACACGTCTTCCATAAGATATGCCGGAGACGCGAAAAAGGTATTCTTTGAGACAAAAAGAACTCCGTCTTCGCCTTTTTTTATAACCACCTTCTTTGTGCCCCATGATAATATCCCTTTTGCGGCCTTTAATAGATTCGGCTCATTAGTAAGCTGTCTTGCCTCGTATTCATTGAGAATCAGGATATCTATCTTCTTTAGAACCTGTATGAGCTTTTTTCTCTTATTCTCTATCCAGAAATTCATTGTATCCGCCGCCGTAACTTTTGCCCTGGACTGCTTAAGCACGTCGAGCTGAAGTTCAGGGTCTATATTTGCCAGAAAGAGCACCTCTTCCTTTCTGTATTCTTCGGGCAGTGCCGGTTTAAAATCCTTAAAGAGATTCAGGTCGGTGTTTATGGTCCGGGGGTTATCAAGGTCCCAGTCATACTTGCCTTTCCACCTGAAAGTCTTTCCCTTTTTTATCTCAAGGCCCCGGGTGTCTATATTCTTTCTCCTGAAAAGCCTTATATACTTTTTGGGGAAATCATTTCCAACAACGGCAACTAACCTTACTTTTGTAAAATTAGACGCGCTCAATGAAAAGTAAGTCGCCGAACCCCCGGGCGCTTCGGGATTTTTGCCAAAAGGGGTCGTTACGTCATCGATAGCTACTGAGCCGACTACTACTATTCCCATTATATCTTCTCCGACACTTTTAAGGGGCAGTAATCTCCGCACATTGTGCAGACATCTTCCTGCCCTGCCCTGAACCTGTCATGGATATCTTTTGCTTTTTCAGGGTCCAGTAAATGTTCTATATGCTTCTTCCAGTTTCTTTGTTTCCGGAAGACCGAAACTCTTCTATCCCAATCCATAGCGCCCTTTATGCCTTTGGCGATATCAGCGCTGTGGGCAGCTATCTTGTAAGCTATCAAACCTTCTTTTACGTCCCCTGCCGTAGGTATGCTCAAATGTTCAGCAGGAGTTACATAACACAAAAAGTCAGCGCCATGATAGCCGGCAAGCGAAGCTCCTATTACAGAAGATATATGGTCATAACCCGCGGCAACGTCTGTAACTAAAGGCCCCAGCACGTAAAAAGGCGCGTTATTACAGAGTTTCTTCTGGAGTTTCATATTCTTCTCTATCTGGTTAATAGGTACATGCCCCGGCCCCTCTATCATAACCTGCACGCCTTCTCTGTGCGCCCTCTTAGCAAGCATGCCTAATATCTTGAGCTCTTCTATCTGGGCTTTATCTGTCGCGTCGCAGACCGAACCCGGCCTCAATCCGTCACCAAGGCTTAAGGTAATATCATACTCTTTTGCGATTGAAATAACCCTGTCAAAATTTTCAAATAACGGGTTCTCTTTCCTGTTTTTTCTTGTCCATTCCGCGATTAATGCGCCCCCCCTGCTTACTATACCCGCAACGCGCCTGTTCTTCTTAAGCAGGCTTAAAACCTTTTTTGTAACGCCCGCGTGTATCGTAAAAAAATCCACTCCCTCTCCCGCCTGCTGCTCAATCGCGTCGAATATCTCATCTGCGGAAGCATTATAAAAAGAACTCTTTTTTTGCTTTCTCTTTACCGCTATCTCGTATAGGGGCACGGTGCCTACGGGTACGGGGGATCTCTGAAGGATAGTCCTTCTTACCCTTGCCGAAACATTGCCCGTGCTTAAATCCATGACAGTGTCTGCGTGATACTTAATACACGCGTCAAGCTTTTTAAGCTCTTCGGCAACGCTTCCGCGATAAGGTGAAGTTCCTATATTGGCATTTATCTTTGTGGTCAAGCCCTTGCCTATTGCGCAGGGGGTTTTTATACTGCGGAGCTTATTCGCGGGAATAACTATCGTGCCGTCTCTTAAACCTTGAACAATAAAATTACAGGTTACAGGCTCTCTTTTCGCAGCCTGCTTTACAAGGTTTGTAATTTTTTTTCTCTTAGCGTACTCTATCTGCGTCATTTCAGGTATTTTGCGCAAAATTTCTTCTCCGTCTCGTACACCTTGAATCTCAAGGTCTTGAAGCCTTCACAGGATTTCTCATCAAACAGTTTAAAAAACTCCTCCAGCACACGCAGGGCCTCTTTTACTCTCTGGATATTGGCAAAAAATATAGACTGCCAGTCGGTCTTTTTTTCCAAATCGCAAAATCCGGTTGCGCAGTCTTTTTTTGTATCACGCGCGCCGCAGAGCGTTTTTTTACTAATGCCTGATGATGCGGTTATATCTTCCATGTTATGGCGCAGGGCTTTAAGCGACTTTGTAAGGCCCGGGTCATTGAGCATAAAACGCGCCACCTCTTCGCAGCAGCGTAAGCCTTCTTTTGCCCTGTTCAGATTCACGTCTATTACGCGAAAGGCCTTTGTCTTATCTGCCATAACGTTTTATAATCTTATTTATAAGAGAGCTTACGGAAAACCCCTTAAGATACCTTATTCTCCTGACAGAACCGCCGTATGTTTTCAAGAACTTACTGCCTGCTATATCCTTCACCTTGTAATCCGCGCCCTTTATAAGAATATCGGGCTTAAGGTATTTTATAATCTCAAGGGGCGTATCTTGGTCAAAGCTTACTACGTAATCAACACTCGATAAGCCGGCCAAGACCCCCAAGCGCTCTTTTAATTTATATAACGGCCTTTCCGGGCCTTTTAATCTCTTTACGGAATTGTCGCTGTTTACCGCGACTATAAGTATATCTGCCTTACTCCTGGCCTGCTCTAAATATTTTACATGCCCGTAATGGAGTATGTCAAAGCAGCCGTTTGTAAAAGCCGCTTTTCCGGACTTTTTCTTAAGGCGCGATATAATAGTCTTTAACTGCCGTAAGGTCTTTATCTTCTGGTTATAGCTCATTATCTACTGTCAAAATTACGTCATCGCGAGGAAACGCGAAACACTGGCAAAGCAATACCAGCGCCTGAGATTGTTCGGGCACTTCGTGCTTTCGCAATGACAAAATGTGGGCGCGGCTGATTATCTGCTAAAAACTGCCTGTTCGGCAAGCTCGCAAATTATATGGCCTATTACAATATGGGCTTCTTGTATACGCGCTGTATTACCTGAAGGAACAATAAGCGCTATATCGACTATACTGGCCATCTCACCGCCTCCTGAACCTGTCAACGCTATTGTCTTTAGCCCCGCCTTCTTAGCCTCCAGCAGGCCGCCTATTACATTGCGCGCATTGCCGCTTGTTGAAATTCCTATAGCAACGTCGTTTTCAGATGCCACAGCCTCCATTTGGCGGGAGAATATCTCTTCATAGCCATAATCATTCGCGATCGAGGTAATAACAGAAGTATTTGTAGTAAGCGCTATGGAGGCAAGGCCCTGCCTCTCCAGTTTAAAACGCCCCACAAACTCAGCTGCAATATGCTGGGCGTCAGCAGCGCTTCCGCCGTTTCCAAAGAGTATAACCTTGCCGCCTTTCTTAAGAGAAGCCGCAAGCAGATTTGATGTCTGCCTTATATCTTTTGAGAGCTTGCTCAATACAGCTTCTTTTACCCGTATGGACTCTTTTATTACATCCTTGATTATGTCTGCCATATATCTCCCTTATTAATTATCCGAAAAATACCTTTGCTACATCATAGAGATTCTTGTCAACCGTCTTAAGCTCAGAAACAGCCTTACTAAGGGCAACCGAAGTTACTTTACTGCCGCTTAAGCTGACCATCCTGCCGAACTTTTGCTTGTCAACAAGCTCCATTGCCATAACACCGAACCTTGTCCCCAGAACCCTGTCCATGGCAGTAGGGCTTCCGCCTCTCTGGATATGGCCGAGCACAGTAACCCTTGTCTCAAATCCTGTTGTCTCTTCTATTTTTTCGGCAAGCTGATTTCCTATACCGCCCAGCCTCACATGGCCGAACGCGTCAAGTTTCTCTTCCTGTAATATCATATCACCAGCCTTGAACTGCGCGCCTTCTGATATAACTACTATAGCGTATCCTTTGTTCTTCCTGCAGCTTCTCTTTAAGCTTTTGCAGACCTTATCCACGTCTATACGCTCTTCAGGCAAAAGCACTACATCCGCTCCGCCGGCAATGCCTGTATATGCCGCTATCCATCCGGCGTGCCTGCCCATGACTTCGCATACGAGAATCCTGTGATGGCTTGCGGCCGTTGTATGGAGCCTGTCAACGCATTCTGTGGCAATATTGATAGCCGTATCAAAGCCAAAGGTAAAGTCTGTGGCGTTTAAGTCGTTATCTATCGTCTTTGGAACGCCGACAACATTTAATCCCTCTCTGTTGAGTTTATTGGCAACGCCGAGAGTATCTTCACCGCCTACGGCTATAAGAGCGCTCAGCTTCTGCTTCCTGTAATTTGTGATAGCCTTCTTTTTATCTCCCGGCTTCTTATATATATTAGTCCTGCTTGTGCCAAGAATAGTACCGCCTCTTGAGATAATACCTGCTACTGTATTCTCGTTAAGCTTTACGCTGGAATTCTCTATAAGGCCTTTCCACCCGTCCTTAAAACCTATAACCTCATAACCTAATTTTATGCCCTTGACAACAACAGCCCTGATTACCGGATTTAAACCCGGGCAATCCCCGCCACCTGTCAATATTCCCACTCTTTTCATATACGCGCTACTCCTTTGTTAATGTTTCAGATTCTCCCAGAAACTTCTCAACATAACCGGTATCCACAGTACCCCTTACGAAGGCGTCGTCTGCCATTACTCTCCTGTGGAATCCGAGTGTAGTTTTAAGCGGCCTTATGATAAACTCATCAAGCGCCCTCTGCATTATATATATAGCCTCATTGCGTGTCTGCCCATGAGCTATTATCTTAGCTATCATGGAGTCATAATAAGGCGGTATCTTGTAATCAGGATATATATGGCTGTCTACGCGCACACCCCTGCCTCCGGGGGCATGGAACCTTTCTATCTTGCCCGGACAAGGCATGAAATTATTATCAGGGTCTTCGGCGTTTATCCTGCATTCCAGCGCGCAGCCTTTAAATTTGATGTCT
>CAZBMI010000025.1:0-11318 GCA_964492885.1 uncultured Planctomycetia bacterium
ATACATAAACAAGCCAATCGCAAATAATAAAGCTAATAGCGGAACGATAATTGTCCATATAATCTTGAATTTTTTAGAAAATGCGCGATTCTGCCAAAGCAGCGGCAAGGCGTTAAATCCGGTTGTCAGCAGCAGGATAACAACGTACCACTTTGAATCCGTATTGATTCGGCTTTTTTTATCGCGTGCTATACTGTATGATTCAAGGAGCGCCGGCAGAAAAGTAAATAGATAAATATTCGCTATGATAATTTTTATTAAATAAGAATCGGAAAGGAACAGGGCGAGAATTAATCCGGCGTCAATGACCAGCAAAGAAACGGCCTTTTTAATTCTACGCAGATAGAGATGGGGAAGGCCCGGTACTATCGATAAAATTAGAGCCAGTTTGGCATTCTTTTTTTCACGCAAGAACTCTTTGTCTCTCATGGTTAGTTATGGCGCACCTTCGATTCTGACATCATACTTCTTTTCATGCCTGCAGGCAAAGTAAAGAAATTCACCTATACTGATAAGATACTTTATGAAAGAGGCTAAATCGTACGGGAATTTATCTTCGTCTATTCCGATAAACGCGCCTTGTTTTTTTAGCTTTTTTAATAATCCCTTTTCATTTTTTTGAGGAACCGGCTAATTCGATTATTTTATAAACAGCGCAGAATCTATAAATCTCAAATCGACTTTTCCTGCTTTTTTTACGCTATCCAGATTTTTCTGCTCTATTAGCCAGATAACGTGCGGCTTTAAGAAGGGCCATACAGCCCTGGCCGGCAGCTATGGTATACTGATATTCGTGTCCGGAAGCGCAGTCGCCGGCCGCGAACACCCCTTCTGCCGAAGTTTTGTCCTGGCAGTCTATGGCAATGTGTTTATGTTCATCCATATCAACAAAACCTTGCAGGAATTCCGTAGCGGGTATCCTGCCTATTTCCACTATCACGCCGCCTACTTCCAGGTTTTTCTTTTTCCCCTTTTTTTCATATTCTAGGCCGCTGACAAATTTATCACCTAAAATACGCGTTGTCTTAGCTTCTTTTATTATTTCGACGTTTTTATAAGAGTTGGCTTTTTCTATCAGATATTCATGGGCATTGAACTTATTTTTAACATTTATGAGGTATATTTTCTTGGCTATATTCTTAGTAAAATCAACGCCTTCAAGGGCTGAATTTCCCCCTCCTATTATCGCTATATCCCTTCCCGAAAAAAGAGGGCCGTCGCATATTGAGCAATAAGTAACTCCTTTTTTCGCATATTTCTCCTCCCCGGGAATATTCAATTTTCTCGGAGTTGAGCCCGTAGATATAATTACCGTTTTGGTTTTGTAGGCACTTTTATCTGTTATAACTTTAAATCCATCGTTATTCTTTTCTATTTTTACTGCCTTTTCGTTATTGTTTATCTTTATATCGTTAAATTCAAGCTGCTTTTCAAATATGGAGCTGAATCCGGCTCCGTCTGTTTTCGCGATGCCGGGATAATTCAAAATTTCCCCGGACTCAAGAAACTGGCCGCCAAACTTCTTGGAAATAACGATAAACTTCATCCTCTTTCGTGAAGCGTATATAGCCGCCGTACATCCGGCAATACCACTACCGATTATTATAGTTTCATACATATTCAAGCCTTTTCACGCTTGTTGTGTTTTCTTGTTTTTCTCAGAGATTTAATGTTTTTTTTAGCTCTTTCTCATCAAAACCTCTGATGGCTTTTCCGTCAACATCTATCACGGGAACGCTCATGGTGCCGTATTTATCCTGCATTTCCTCTGCCTTTTCGTGATCGTCAGTAACGTTATAATCCTTAAAAGGTACGCCATTATCCTTTAAGAATTTCTTCGCTTTCTGGCAGTGGGGGCATGTTGCGCTGTTATATAGCTTTACATTAGCCATTTGGTCTCCTCTGTTGTCTATTCTACTTTAATCGCGTTAACCGGACACTCTTCAGCCGCCTTTTTGCATGTTTCTTCGGTGCCTTGAGGCACAGGATTCGCATGCGCTTCCGCTTTGTTATCTTTCATTTGGAAGACTTCCGGACATGTCTGTGTGCATAGCTCACAACCCGTACAAGTTTCCTTATCGACTACAGCTTTCATTTGCGGCCTCCTCTCGTTTTTTATCCGACTTTTATGTTTTTGGTGTTTTCCCATAGCCCGTGTAAATTGTGCTTTTCCCATACTTTGAGCGGGCCGTGAGCATGGTTTAGGCTGATTTTAAACACGGTTTTAGGAAAGCTGGCACCGCCGTTGGAACTCGCCCTTCCCAGGAAAGTATCTCCGCAATAAAGCTCAAGCCATTCGATGAACTGGCCCGGCTCATTTGGGTGGGCCATTTGTTCGCCTAGTGTTTTGTCATTGTTTTACTCTTTTCTTTTTAGCCCGGTTCCGAAACCATCTCCAATATCTCGCATGCCGTTTCCTTGCTGCCTTTTAAGACGATATCCGCCATTGAAACCATCCCCGTAAGTTTTCCTTCCGAGTCAGTAACGGGCATTCTTCTTATTTTTTTGGCTTTCATGCGTTCTGAGACTTCTTCAAGGTTATCTTCTTCTCCGCAGCTGTCTATTTGAGCGGTCATAATACTCTTTATATTTACCAAGTCGGGCTTATCGCCTTTAGCCGTTGACCTTACGACTATATCTCTGTCTGTCAGAATGCCTGTGAGTTTATCGCTTTCATAAACCGGAAGCGCTCCGATATTGCGCGCCTCCATTTCTTTCGCGGCCTCTTTTAGCGTAGTTTCGGTTGTAATATAATCCACATTTTTTGTCATTATTTCCTTTATTTTCATTTTCGTTGCTCCTTTCTTCAGCAGCCTTGCTATTTTTGTTATCACATCAAGCGGATTAAACGGCTTTATAAGGCATTGCTCCATGCCGCATATCTTCATGAGAATTTGATGCTCATCTTTGGTATAAAACCCCGTCATCGCGATAATGGGTATTGTTTTCGTATTTCTGTTCTTATTTATCTCGCCGGCAACCTCAAACCCGCTCTTTCCGCTCATCTTAAGGTCCAATAATACAAGATCCGGCTTATCCTTTTCCATGTTCCGTAACGCGCTTTCGCCGTCCCGGTATGTTATGGTCTCATAACCGCTCAAGGAAAGTGTCTCATCGAGTTCTTCCAGAAATTCCCGGTTATCGTCCACAACCATTATCTTGTTCTCCATATTCTAAATACCCCCGTTTAAAAAGGTGCTGCTCTTAATACATAAAAATTATCGCATACATACTTCTTCCGCGCAATTGGGCGAGGCCGCTTTTTTTTGACCTTTTGCTACTAACGGGATTTTTAACGGGAAACACTAAGGCGTGACATTTGATTTGTTGAAAACAGGAAAGAATATTCCTTATTTTCAGGATTTCAGCAGATTGTTTATTTTTTGAAGGACACGTTCGACGTCAAAGGGTTTACTAAGAATGGATTCTGCGGGATAACCGTATATTTCATTCATATTCTCATTGCCCGAAAAAGACAGTCGGTTCACCTTTGGGCTGGCGGTTAATATTATCACTTTAGGCGGATTTTTCTTCTTATTGATATACCTTAGTAATTCCTCGCCTTTTATGCCCGGTAATTTTAAATCGAGAAATACAAGGTCGTGCTCTTCCTCCTCGATGACCCGGCGTGCTTTAAGGCCGTCGTTTACATATGCGGTCTCACAGCCTTCTTCCTGCATTATCTGTGAAATCTCCTCGCAAAGCTCCTCATCATCATCTATAATAAGAACTCTCTTTTTCATCTCTTAACTCCTTTTAACGGGCAGCGATATGCTTACTGATGTGCCTTTACCCTTCCGGCTCCTGATGTCTATCTCTCCGTCGTGCAGATGCACAATCTCCGCGCTTATAGATAAGCCGAGTCCCGTGCCTTTGGACTTTTTGGTGTAAAAAGGCTCAAAGACCCTGTCTAAGTCGTTTTTATCAATGCCTGTGCCGTTATCTATGCATTCTATAACAACAGACCCTTTTCCGTTAAGGCTGCCCTTAATAGTAATAACCCCTTTCTTGCCTTTTACAGCCTGAAAGGCGTTATTTAAAACATTTGCCAGCACCTCCTTTATCTGAAAGGTATCGGCTTCAATATCCGCCTCTTTAACGGGCTCAAGCTCCCTGCGCATAATGACGTTTTGATTATAAAATCTCTTTTTAGACGTATCTATCGTCTCTTCCAATATATCAAATATACTGCATCTTTCTTTCGCCGGAGGTTTAATCTGCGAATATGTAAGAAGATTATTTATAATCTGGCTGCTTTCCAGATTCTTCTTCTCTATGTTGCTTATATGCTTATCTATGCCTGTGTTGGAACGCTTTCTTTTTATGTTAAAAACAGCTGTCTGTATAACTCCTAACGGATTGCGCAGTTCATGGGCTACTGTCGCGGCAAGCGTACCTATATCTGCCAAGCGTTTTGCCTTCTTAAGCTCCTTTTGGGCCTCTATAAGCCTTCCGGTGCTCTCATCAGCCACTTTTAAAGCAACCTCCCTTTCCTGCCTTAAGTTCCTTACGGACTTCGCTCTTTCGCTGATATTCGAGGCATACAGATTAACATATCTTTTACCCGTTACCGGCACTATAAAGAAGAAGAAGGTATCCCTGCCAACGTCTATCTCAATCTTCTTCGTCTTTTTTTGCGTAAAGGCCTCTTTTATAAGCTTGAGAAAAAATGAAAATTCACCCCTGTTTGATACCTTCTTCAATTTCGCCCACAAGAGCTTGCCGGGCAAATTGGCGTAAATAATCTTGCCGCGGTCCGACATCCTTATGACAGGATTGGGGTTTTCGGAAGTAAAGGAACTTATATTCTTTACTTTGATTTTTTTCTTTTTTTGCGGCATGGTTTCTGCTTTACCTTTCGTTTTCCCGCGTTTCTGAAACCCGTGGGCGTGGTGCCTTCTATTTTTTTAAAAATCCTGATAAATGATTCGGCATTTAAATAACCCAGCTTATATGAAATTTGCTCTATTGTCATTCCGGTTGTTTTTAAAAGCGCCCTGGCCTTATCTATTTTTATCATAAGCTTGTAATCGTTGAAATCCAGGCCCGTTTCTCTTTTAAATATCCTGCTCAGATATTTCGGGCTTAAATAGACATTTGCCGCCGCGTCGGTCAGAGTAAGTTTTTTATCCCAATTTCTTCTAGCGAAGACTTTGACTTTTTCTATCTTATCTTCCGGCTTCCCGGTGTCCCGCGGGCCCTTTCTGCCTTTCTTTTCCAGCAGCTCTTCTATGCTTTCTTTGATATTGGCTATGTCAACGGGCTTTTCAATGTAATCATCCGCATGGCCTTTTAAAGCGCTAATGGCCGCGTCCTTTGAGCTGAATCCTGTCAGCATGATTATACCTAAATTCGGGGCGAGTTTGCGCATCCTGGCCAACACCTCTGTGCCGCGCATATCGGGTATGACAATATCCAGAATAGCCAGGTCTATCACATTGGGCTTTTTTAAGAGTTTTAGGGCCTCTTTGCCGTTTGAGGCCTCCACTATCTTATATTCATTAAGATAGCTTTTTATCTCTTCCCTGAATTCCCTGTCATCATCCATCAGCAATATATTATATGGCATAATTCTCACCCTTTATCCGTTTTATTATAGCGCGAATCCGCGTATTATGCAAGCGCTTAAAAGTCAGCTTATTCGGCTTAAGGGGGAATTAGTCCATAATCGTGCTGTTGTTTCTCACTATAACCTTAAAAACAAAAGGAAAGGCAAGCGTTGTAACCAAAACCATGATAACCAGGCTTGAAAATAAATTAAGGGGCATAAGGCCGCTCTTATACGCGATGAGCGCGAGCGCCAATTCGACAGCTCCCCTTGAATTCATGCCCCATCCGATAAGATAGAGCTGTTTCCAGCTGAAATCGCTAAAGGGTTTAACCAGTAAGGCGCCTGCCAATTTACCGGTTACCGCTATGGCTATTATTATAAGAAGAAGCCGGGGATCGATAAAGAGCGTTTCCATCTCAAAATGGATACCCATTGATATAAAGAAAAAAGGCACAATCGCGTAATTTAAAAATCTTTCCGGGTATTTAAGAAAGGCGTGTCGTCTTTTGATGAATTTCTGAATTAAAATCCCGAAGAAGAAAGCGGCCATGGAGACTATAATCAAAATATCCTCTTTGCTTGCGGAGTTATGAATTAAATACACGGTAATAAGAAAGAGGCAAAACCCTATTATGTCGTCTATTATTCCCGCGCCCATCATTGCCGAACCGACCCTGGTTTTGAGTTTCCCCATATCCAGAAGGACCTTTGCCTTTGTCGCTTCAGCGGTAATGGCCATGCATATGCCTATGGCAAGAGATACAGTCAGCGAAAACCCCATTAAAAGAAATGCTGTAAGCCCCAGTAAAAAGGGTATAAAAGCCGCGAAAGCCGCTATCAGAGCCGCGTCTCTTCTCTCCTTATATAGCAGGCGCCAGGAACTTTCAAGCCCGGCCAAAAACATAAGCGCGATTAATCCTGCGTCTCCGAAAACCGTTATAAGGCCTTTGTGCTCTTTAATAAAAGTACCCTTAAAAAAAGGGGCGCCCATTATTATGCCTGTCAGGATAAGAGAAACTACCGGCGGAATACCTGTTCTTTTGCCGGTTTTTACAGCAATGTAAGATAATAAAAGGATTAAGAGTATACCTGCCGAAAAATTCATATCTCTTTTATTTAGCGGGTGAATTTTCTTTTTAAAATTTCTGCCACTTCCTCATTCGGCACATCATACCAATTTTCATATGCCTGCGCAACAGCGCTGAAATAACGCGGCTTCTCAAGTATGACCACCTCATCAGCCAGCGGCGCCAGCTCTTTTTCGGTCTTCCGGCTTGAGACCGGCGCGGCTACGATTAGTCTCTTTGGCTGCTTCTTGCGGCATAGTTCCATGGCCGCGCGCATGGTAGAGCCCATGGCTATCCCATCATCTACAAGAATCACCACGCGGGCCTTTATTTCCGGAAGGGGCCTGCCGTTTCTCAGGGCAAGGAGCTGTCTTCTTATCTCCCGCTGCTGAGTTTTCACTATCTCTCCTACTGTGTTTTCATCCAGTGCCTTGATGTATTCGATAATGGTAAAACTGCTGCCATCTTCGGCAACCGCGCCAAAGCCTGCTTCCGGATTATCCGGAAAGGGCAGCTTTCTGCATACCACCACGGAAAAATCCGAGTGAAGGTAAGAGGCGACCTCATATCCTACCTCCGCGCCTCCTCTGGGTATGGCAAGAACAAGGGGCCTGGGTTTTTTGTATCTCTCAAGGGCCTTAGCAAGTCTTTTTCCGGCATCTTTCCTGTCTCTGAACATCCTTTTTAACCTTCCTTTCTTCTATTTTTTGATTTTTGGCATTCAGGACAATAGTAGCTCGTCCTGCCTGATACCTTAACACGCTTTATAGAATTTTTGCATCTGGGGCACTTTCCTGTTTTGTTCCGGTAAGGCAAAAGCCATGAAGAAGGTATCTTTTCGGGGTCAGCCTTTCTGTCCACAGCTGTCTTGATAACCTTTTTAAGCGATTTATATATTTTCTTTATCTCTTTTCCCTCAAGCGTATTCGCGCGGGCCTTAGGATGCAAATGAGCCTGGTAAAGAATTTCATCCGCGTAAATATTACCTATGCCCGCTATCAGCTTCTGGTTCATTAGCGCGGCTTTGACACAGCCTCCGGAATTTCCGAGGATACCGATAAACTCTCCTTGGTTGACCCTTGCCGCGTCCGGGCCCAGGCATTTTTCCTGAATAACTTTATCCATTGATTCTACAAGACCAATCCTTCCCAGAAGTCTCTGGTTTACGTAGGCCAGATTATAACCGCTGGCAAATCTTATGAGAAAACGCGTATTTTTAGGAGGCTCTATTTTTTTAAAATATTTCAAAAATCCGGTCATGCCAAAATGCATCAAAAGCGTGTATTTTCCGTCTGTCTCTGCAAAGAGGTATTTTCCGTAACGCCGTGATTTACAAAACGCAAAGCCCCTAAGCGCGTTCTTCAGCTTATTCGCAGGAGTTTTTCCCAAAATTCTGCGGCTGGTAATACGCGTATCCTCTATCATTTTATGCATGCTGGTTCGGTTGAGATAACGCCTGAATGTCTCTACATCAGGTAGTTCCGGCATTCTTAATCTCCTCTCTCAAGCATTTTTCTGAATTGCGACTCATCAATAATCCTTTTTTCCCTCTCTTTGGCCGCGTCAAGCTTGCTTCCCGTATCCTTACCCGCGACCACATAATCGGTATTCGAGCTTACGCTGGAGGCTGCGCGGCCGCCCAGCTCTTCAACCTTTTCTTTTACTTCCTCGCGGGTAAAACCCTTTAGTTCCCCGGTAAAAACGAAGGTCTTGCCTTTGAAAGCGGGTTTATTCCCGCGGGCAGAAGATTTTTTGATTTTAACACCCGCTTCCTTTAACGCTTCTATTACCTCTTTATTGACTTTCGCGTCAAAAAAATTACTTATATTTTCGGCTATTCCCGCGCCTACCTCATCTATCTTTTCAAGTTCTTTCTTATCTGCTTTTTCGAGTGAATCCAGGCTCTTGAATTCACCGGCTACTACCTTTGCGATATGCTCACCTACATGATTTATGCCCAGAGCGTAAAGGAATTTATCAAGGCGTATCTCTTTTTTGGATTGTATCGCCTTGTGCAGTTTTACTGCAGACTTTCTGGCAAAACCCCGGAGTTTAAGCAGGTCGCTTACTCTTAATCTGTATATATCCGCTATCGTCTTAACCATTTTCTTGTTTACAAGCTCTTTTGCGATTCGCTCTCCCAGCCCCTCTATATTAAACGCCTTGCGAGAGGCATAATGTGTAATGCGGCCTTTAAGCTGGGCGGGACAAGCAAGATTGTTAGGGCAGAAACAATAAGCGCCTTCTTTGTAAACTTTACTTCCGCACGAAGGGCATTTTTTTGGCATGGCAAAAGATTTGCTTCTTTTTCCTTTCTTTTTCTCTACGCGCTCGGCTATCTCAGGAATTACGTCTCCGGCGCGAATAACCCTTACTTTATCACCTGCTCTTATATCTTTTTTGTTTAATTCATCTTCATTGTGGAGCGTGGCCCGGCTTATGGTGACGCCGCCTACGTTTACCGTCTCCAGAAGGGCTACCGGAGTAAGCACGCCTGTCATGCCCACCTGTATGACTATATCCTTTATCCTGGTTTCCTCCTGCCGCGGCCTGAATTTCCACGCCAGCGCCCATTTTGGGCTGCGCTGTCGTGAACCGAGTTTTTTTCTGTCTTCGTAATCATCGAGTTTCATCACTATGCCGTCTATTTCATAATTCAGGCTGTCCCTTTTTTCCTCCAGTTTCGCGTGATACTTTGACAATTCATCCAAAGAACCGCACCTCCTGTTATGCTTGTCCGTGGCAAGCCCTAATTCGCCTATTTTTTTAAGAACCGCCCTGTGTGAAGATGGAAATTTGCCGCTGGCTTTAAGGATTTCGTAAAAGACAGCTTCTAGCGGCTTTTCTTTGACCATAGCCGGGTTCAGCTGCCGCATAAGTCCGCTGGCAGCGTTTCTCGGGTTAGCGAAAGGCTCCTCGCCGTTTTTCAGGCGTTTTGCGTTCAGCTTTTGAAACCCCTTTTTCGGCATATATATCTCCCCTCTTACGGAGAGAAAAGACGGCGCGCTTTTCTTCTTCTTAAGCTTCATAAGGCCCGGGAACGCGGCTCTGATATTATGTGATATATCCTCTCCGGCTTCGCCGTCTCCGCGCGTGGCAGCGTATTTAAATTCACCGTCTTTATAAACTATTTCTGCTGATAAGCCGTCAAATTTTGGTTCTGCCATGTATACAGGTTCTTTCTTGCCTGTTTCCCGTTTTACCGATTCAACAAAAGCCTCTGCTTGCTTTTTCTCTGATACCGAGTTCAAGCTCGCCATAAAGGAGGCGTGCTTTATCTTTTTAAGCTTATCTAAAGGTTCGGCGCCTACTTTTTTTGTAGGAGAATCCGGGGAAACGAGTTCCGGAAAGGCTTTTTCCATATCCTCCAATCTTTTAAATAACCTGTCGTATTCTGCGTCGGATATTACAGGCTTGTTTTTCCTGTAATAAAGCCTGTTATGGTATTCTATTGCTTTCCGAAGAGCCTGTGCCTGCTCTTTTGCCTCTTTTTTTGAGAGCTTGTTTATCTTTTTGAATTTTTTTTTGGCGCCTTGTTTGAAATCCATAACTTTTCCTACCTGCGTTTTAATACTTTTTTAAGGGCTCCCAAAGGCCTTGTGTTTATAACGTCTTTAGGCTCCAGCCAACCGCGGCGCGCCTGCCCGATACCGAACTTCATAACGTCAAAATCATCAATGGTATGGGCATCGGTAGAAATCGCGATTTTAACTCCGGCGTCTCTTGCGGCTTTGCAGTGTATGTCATTAAGGTCAAGCCGCTGTGGATGCGCGTTAAGCTCCAGACAGCAGCCTCTTTCTTTAGCTTCCTTTATTACCCGTTCTGTATCTATATGGTACGGCGGCCTTTGGTTTATCATTCGGCCTGTCGGATGAGCCAGAATATTGACGTAGCGATTATCCATGGCTTTTATTATTCTTTCAGTCTGTTTCTTCTTTGGCAAATTGAATTTATAATGGATGGCTGCTACTACCATATCCAGCTCTTTGAGTATATTATCGGGAAGGTCGAGCTTCCCGCTTTCGAGAATATCCACTTCTATGGACTTTAAGATTGTGATACCTTTTAATTTCTTATTGACCCTGTCTATTTCCTTTATCTGTTTAGCCAGGGCTTTCGCGTCAATACCGCGGGCTATGGTAACATGCTTTGAGTGCTCGGTATTGGCTATATAGCTGTAGCCTCTCTCTTTCGCGGCATCAGCCATTTCTTTCAAAGTATAGCCTCCATCACTGAGTTTTGTATGCGTATGCAGGTCTCCTTTTATGTCTTTGAGCCTTATAATTTTTGGCAATTCATTCTTTTTAGCGGCCTCTATCTCCCCCCTGTTTTCACGCAGTTCCGGCTGGATATACCTTAAGCCTGTCTTTTCATATACCTCCTCTTCCGTTCTGCCGGCTATCGCCTTTTTCCTGTTTTTGCCTTTTAGCCGGAAGAGGCCGTATTCGTTCATTTTAATGCCTCTTTTCAGCGCTATTTTCCGCAAAGATATATTATGCTCTTTTGAGCCCGTAAAGTATAATAGCGCGGAACCGTAGCTCTGCTGCGGAACTACCCTCAAGTCTACCTGAAAGTCCGATTTCAGGAGAACTGCCGAGCGCGTAGTTCCTTTTGATATAACCTTAATGACGTCTTCGTAATTTACGAACCTGTCCATTACACTCGAACCCCTTTTACAGGTTACGAGGATATCAGCGTCT
>CAZBMI010000026.1:0-11142 GCA_964492885.1 uncultured Planctomycetia bacterium
CTATGCGAATCCCTGATCTCAACTGCTTTGCTTATCCGGCTTACGCTCATATTATCCAGCATTATAATATCAGGTACCATGTCGAGGCTGGCTTTCAGCATATCCAAAGAATCAACCTCAATCTCTATTCTTTTGCCCTTAGCCTTATAATTGACAGCTGACTTCAGCGCGTTTTTTATCGCGGATTTTCTGTCTTTGACAATTGTGGGTTTTGCCATTATAGAGGCAATATGATTATCCTTTATAAGAAACTGGTCATAAAGACCGAACCTGTGGTTAAGGCCTCCGCCCATTTTTACAGCATACTTTTGAAGGTTTCTTAACGCAGGTATAGTCTTTCTGGTATCCATGATATGGGCATTAGTGCCATCCACGGCCTTTACAAATCTTCTTGTCAGAGTAGAGATGCCTGAAAGCCAGCATAGAAAATTAAGCGCGGTTCTTTCCGCGGCTAATACTGACCAACAGCGCCCGTCTATATACGCGATAGCCTTATCTTTTACGAGACTCGCGCCGTCTTTTACAAGCGGCTTGAAGCTCACTAAAGGGTCTACAACCTCAAAGACCTCTTCTGCTATGCTCAAACCAGATATAACAGCGTCCTGTTTTGCGAGCATAACAAACTTACCCTTTTTCGCCTTATGTATTACAGCGCTTGTTGTAAAATCTTTAGAGCCTATATCTTCCCTTAATGCCTGCTGTATAATCTTCTTGGTATATGAGTCAGATATCATCTTAATCCTGCCATTGTCTTAAGCCGCGCTATCTCTTCCCCTGTTAAGCGCCTGTAAGCGCCTTCTTTTATATCAAGTCTTAGGCCTGCGTACACAGTTCTTTTTAAACCGGCAACCTCATAACCTAATGCCCTGAAACTCCTCCTTACCTGCCTCTTCCTGCCTTCATGAAGACTTACTACAACCTTTGCCAAACCATCTATTCTGCTTGAGTTGATTACCTCGAGCACGGAAGGCTTATCATCACCTATATTCACGCCATTGGAGAGCTTGGCAATATCGCTTCTCTTAATCGAGCGCGATAATATGACCTCATACACTTTATCAACAATAAAACTAGGGTGCATCAGCCTGTGCGCAAGCTCGCCGTCATTTGTTATAAGAAGGAGTCCTGTTGTATCCTTATCAAGCCTGCCAACCGGAAAAAGCCCCCTGCCCTTAGGAATAAAATCCATAACGGTCTTTCTTCTGTGAGTATCTCTTAGCGTCGTTACGCATCCTTGCGGCTTATTAAGCAAAAGATAAATCTTCTGCTTGTTCTCGGTCAGCGATACCTCTTTTCCGTTTACCTCTATCTTATCCTTTTTAGGGTCAATAAGGGTTCCGGGCTTTAACAGGGGCCTTCCGTTTAATGCCACCCTGCCACGCTCTATAAGCTCATCAACTTTACGGCGCGAGGCAATGCCTAATTGCGATAGCAGTTTATTTATGCGAATACTTGAGGGCATGGTTTATAATTTAAAAAAGGAAGGCCGCTTTCAGCCGAGGTTTTTAATAGCCGACCTTATATGGGCTACCTTATCCTTTAAGGCCTTTTCTTTCTGCTTCTCTTTTTCCACTATATCCTTTGGGGCCTTTTCTATAAAAGACTTATTTTTAAGCCTCTTTGAAAGACCGGCAAGAAGATGCTCGGATTCATTAAGATTTTTAGACAGCCTTGATTTTTCAGCAGGTATATCTATCTTCCCTTCAAGCAGGACATATACCTTGCAGAAATCCAGTATAGCTGAAGCGGATGATTTCGGCTGCTTTATGCCTTTCTTTATTGATATGCTGCCTATATCAGCTGTCTTTTCTGCATAAACCTTTATCTCATCCAGGTTTGATATCAAATCTTTATCACTGCTATCGATTAATATATCAATCTTGGATTTATGAGCTATATTCATCTCAGCGCGGATATTCCTTACAGCGACAATGATGGCAATCGCCTTCTCCATGCAGTCAAAGGACGCTGTGTCTGTTAACTGTTTATCTATCTTTGGCCATTTAGATAACATAATAGACTCTTCTGAATCAAGCGCCTGCCAGAGCTCTTCAGTTATAAAAGGCATAACAGGATGCAGCAGCTGCAGAGAAGATTTAAGCACATTATATAATATAACGCGGGTCCTTTTCTGGTCTATAGATGCCTTTGCGATCTCGACATACCAGTCGCAATACTTATGCCATATAAAATCATAAGCTGTATTAGCTGCCTCGCTGAACCGGTATGAATCGAATGACTCGGCAACCTTTTCTGTTGTATTATATAATGATGTCAACAGCCAGCGGTCAGCCAAAGAGAGGCCCTGCTTTTTGATGCCGCCAAAGCCTTCATCAACGGTTGCTTTTAAATTCAGCATAACAAACCTTGCCACGTTCCATATCTTATTCGCGAAATTCCTGCCTGATTCGAATCTATCTTTGGATAAGAATACATCCTGTCCGGCAGAAGTTATAGATATTATGCAGAAACGCAGCGCGTCCGCGCCAAAATCTTCTATTACCTGCAGGGGGTCTATGGTGTTGCCTAATGATTTGGACATCTTCGTGCCTGTTTCATCACGTACGGTTCCGTGTATGTAGATATCCTCAAAAGGTATCTTTTTGCAGAATTCGAGCCCGGCCATAATCATGCGCGCTACCCAGAAGAATATTATCTCCTGAGCTGTTACAAGGCACGATGTAGGATAGAAGTATTTAAATTCTTCGTATTGCGTATTGCGTATTGCGTATTGCGCTTCCTGATCAGTTTTTTCGCACGACACATCACGCACCACGCCCGACGAATCAAACGGCCATCCAAAGGTTGAAAACGGCCACAGCCAAGACGAGAACCACGTATCAAGAACATCAGGGTCCTGAAATATATCGGTTGACCCGCAATCAGGGCACTTATCCGGCTTTGTCTTTGATACGATTATTCCGCGCTTGTCATTGCGAGGAGCGTTCGCGACTACGCAGTCTCTGTCTTAGGGATTGCTCCGCTTTGCTCGCAATGACGAGTCTGCACATTTTCGGCAGTAATACACCGGTATTCTATGGCCCCACCATATCTGCCTGCTTATACACCAATCCCTTATGTTATACATCCAGTCAAGATAGACCTTCTCCCATCTCTTTGGATAAAATTTTATCTTCTTACTTTCAACCGCTTTTATAGCAGGTTTGGATAGAGGCTTCATCTTCACAAACCACTGTTTTGAGAGATACGGCTCGACAATGGTATGACAACGATAGCAATGGCCAACAGCATGCCTGTGCGGCTCCGCTTTTTCTATAAGCGACTTTTCCTTAAGGACCTCGAGAAGCGCTTCCCTTGCCTCAAACCTGTCCATGCCTTCAAACTCATTGGCATTCTCATTCAGAGTCCCGTCAGGACGCATGATATTGATCTGTTCCAGCGCGTGTCTCTTACCCATCTGGAAATCATTTGGGTCATGCGCAGGAGTAACTTTTACAGCGCCTGTACCAAATTTAGGGTCCACAAGAGTATCTGCTACAACCTTAAGCTCACGGTTTATGACAGGAAGAATCACTGTGCTGCCTATAAGTGCCTTATATCTCTTATCTTTCGGATTTATCGCAACCGCGGTATCACCAAGCATTGTCTCAGGCCGCGTGGTGGCAACAACAATATATTCGGTGTTCGATGTTCGGTGTTCGGTGTTCGCTTTAACAGGGTATCTTATATAATACAGGTGCCCGTCGAGTTCCCTATGCTCTGCTTCTTCATCCGAGAGCGCTGTCTGGCACCTGGGGCACCAGTTTATAATATAGTTTCCCCTGTATATCAGGCCTTTTTTATAGAGCCGTATAAATACTTCGAGCACGGCATCTGATAAACCCTCATCCATGGTAAAACGCTCTCTTCTCCAGTCACAAGAGGCTCCCAGAGATTTAAGCTGCCTGATTATTGTGCCTCCATATTCTTTTTGCCATTTCCATACCTCGCCTACAAACTTTTCCCTTCCTAAGTCATGGCGTTTTTTTCCGTCTTTTGAGAGCTTTCTTTCAACAACATTTTGGGTGGCAATACCCGCGTGGTCTGTGCCCGGCATCCAGAGGGCGTCAAAACCCTTCATGCGTTTATATCTTATCAAAATATCCTGTATGGTGTTATTAAGCGCGTGCCCCATGTGGAGTATGCCTGTTATGTTAGGCGGAGGAATGACTATTGAATACGGTTTCTTATCAGGGCAGACCTCCGCGTTGAACAAACCCCTATCTTCCCAGAGTTTGTATACTTTTGCTTCTGTTTCTTTCGGATTGTAAGTCTTTTGAAGGTCTTTCATTCAGCCTTTAAGCAGTTTATATTCTACGCTGTCGGCCAGGGCCTGCCAGCCTGCTTCTATAATATTCCCAGAAACTCCTATGGTCCACCAGGACTTTTCGCTGTCCTGTGATTGTATAAGAACGCGCACTTTGGCCGCGGTACCCTCTTTCTCATCAAGCACCCTTACTTTAAAATCGGAAAGGTGCATATCCGCGAGTTTCGGATAAAAGCCGACAAGCGACTCCCTGAGCGCGTTATCAAGCGCGTTGATAGGGCCTTCGCCCTCACAAACAGTATGTTTTATCTTGTCCTTTACCTTTACCTTTATCCTTGCTTCGGAGTACAGGCTGCCGTCTTCATCTTTTTCATTTAAAACCCTGAAGCCCTCAAGCTCAAAGAACCTCTTATACTTCTTCATTTGCCGCTTGATAACAAGCTCAAACGAAGCCTCAGCCGCCTCGAAATGGTAACCCTGGTATTCCATATCCTGTAAGAGCTTTATGAGCTTCTTTGTGCGGGCGCTGTTTTTTCTTAAGTTCAGGTTAAGCTCTTTTGCCTTCGTAAGAAGCGTGCTCTTGCCGGAAAGCTCTGAAACAAGTATCCTCCTCTTATTGCCGACTGCCTGAGGCTCGATATGCTCATATGATTCCGATTTCTTGAGCACCGCGTTTACATGCACTCCTGCCTTATGGGCAAAGGCGCTGTTTCCGACAAAAGGCTGGGAATCGAGCTGTTTCATGTTGCATGCCTCTGCTATAAAGTGCGAGGCCTCTGTAAGCTCCTTAAGCTGTACACTGTTTAAACATTTCATACCAAGTTTCACGTTTAAAGAAGGTATGATTGAGCAGAGGTTGGCATTTCCGCAGCGTTCCCCGTATCCGTTTATGGTGCCCTGGACATGGTCACAACCTGACATTACAGCTGCAACTGAATTTGCAGCTGCCATCTCACTGTCATTGTGGCAGTGTATGCCAAGGCATACGCTTATATGGGGCTTTACCTTAAGCACTATATCCGCGAGCTCACATGTCAGCATGCCGCCGTTTGTATCACATAATACAATAGCGTCAGCGCCCGCGCCCTGGGCAGCTTTCAGAGTTTTAAGCGCGTAATCCGGGTTATCCTTATATCCGTCAAAAAAGTGTTCCGCGTCAAAAAAAACCTTCTTCTTTTTTGATTTCAGGTACCTTACGGTATCGCTTATCATGTTAAGGTTCTCATCAAGCGGTACTTTCAGTACATCTTTTACATGAAGGTCCCAGCTCTTGCCGAAGATAGTACACGTCTTGCATCCCGATTTCAACAAAGCCCTGATATTCGTATCTTTTGACGGACTGGTATTGCCCCTTCTGGTTGAGCCAAAAGCTGTAATCTGCGCGTGTTTAAGCTTCAGCTTTTTTGCCTTTACAAAAAACTCCATGTCTTTTGGGTTGGAGCCCGGCCACCCGCCCTCGATATAATCAATACCCAATTCATCGAGTTTTTCCGCTATCCTTATCTTATCGTTAACTGTAAGGGATATGCCCTCGGACTGCGTCCCGTCTCTTAATGTTGTATCGTATAATATAATTTTTCGCATCTTATCCTGCCTTTTCCGATATGCACAGCACAGGCATGATTGCGTGTGCTCGAGTTTTCTATCTGGTTTTACTGAGTTTAAACTCCCTGTGAATGGCACGGACCGCCTTGTCCGCGCTCTTCTTATTGATTACACAGCTGATCTTTATCTCGCTTGTAGATATCATATCTATGTTTATCTTACTGCGCGCTAAGGCGCCGAACATCCTGGAGGCTATACCTGAATGGCTGCGCATGCCAATACCTACTATGGAGAGCTTCGCTATCTTATTGTTGCATCCTACTTCGCCTGCTCCTATAGATTTTGCTACCTGTTCGGCTATCTTCAGGGCCTTCTTAAGGTCTCTGCTTATAACAGTAAAGGACAGGTCAGTGTATCCTGTCCTGCTTATGTTCTGGATTATCATATCTATATTGATGTTGGCGCCTGCGATGCGCTTGAATATCTTAGCGGCAATACCCGGTTTGTCCGGAACATCGCATATGGTAATCTTTGCTTCATTCTTATTAAGGGCCACTCCCCTTACAACTATTTCTTCCATTGCCTTAACCTCCTTAGAAATAATAGTGCCTTCTTTATCGGAAAAACTCGAGCGTATGTGTATAGGGACATTGAATTTCTTGGCAACCTCGATTGAGCGGGGCTGCAATACCTGCGCTCCGGCAGATGCGAGCTCAAGCATCTCCTCATAGCTTATTCGTGAAATCTTACGCGCGCCGGCAACTACACGCGGGTCAGCGGTGTATACTCCCTCAACGTCAGTACACATTTCACATACCGAAGCCTTAAGCGCCTTTGCCAGCGCGACGGCAGTCAGGTTTGAGCCGCCCCGTCCCAATGTAGTTATATCATCGGATATCGTAATGCCCTGAAACCCCGCGACAATTACAATTTTCCCTTTCTTCAGCTCAGACTCTATCCTTTTGGCGTTTATATCCAGTATCTTCGCCTTTGTATGCGAAGCGTCTGTAATAATACCTACTTGCGCTCCTGTAAAAGAGATGGCCTCAAGCCCGAGTTGATGAAGAGCCATTGCGAGAAGGGCTATAGATATCTGCTCTCCTGTTGACATGAGCATATCCATCTCCCTCTCGGACGGCACATCAGCAATCTGATTCGCAAGCGCTATCAGGTTATCAGTAGTATCGCCAAGGGCGGAAACAACCGCGACAACGCTGTGGCCTCTTCTCTTCTGCCCGGCTATTCTTCTTGCTACCTGTTTTATCCTATCGGTATCAGCAACACTGCTTCCGCCGTATTTTTGGACAATTAATTTACGCGCTGGCATTTTGCCTTCTCCTATGGTTTCTCATTGTTATAAAGACAGCTTCATATAATACCACAAAGGCCAGGATCATCAGCACTAACGCGACAGCAGACAAAAGCATATTCCCTTCCCTGACATAAGTCAGTATCTTAAGCACCAGGGCTGTTATAGTCGTCAGTAACATAAACACGGTAGGAGCTATCGTGTATATAACTGGTTTCTTAGTTGAGAGCAGCCAGCTTGATATAACAATAAGGGCAAGGGCTGCTATGAGCTGATTCGCGGCCCCGAACAGAGGCCAGACCTCGTTCCATTCGCCGCTTATGCCCAGCCAGCCGCTCAACGATATTATTATCAGGGTAGCCATATACCTGTTTTTTATACGAAAAAGCTCCTGCGTAATATACCTGGCTATGCGGGTAGCTGTATCCAGTGTCGTAAATATAAAGGCGTTTAAAATCAAAACGGCAAATATGCTGCCAAAGCCGCCTAAAAAATTCTCAGTAATCCTGCCATACCCAAAACCAAAAGCCGCTATCGGGCCGCCTGCGCCGTTTACAACGCCTTTTAGATTATCCGCGTTCGAATAAGCCGCGGCAACAACTAAAAGCGCCAGCACCGCGAGAAAACCCTCTGTAACCATCCCTCCGTAACCTATCCTCTTTCCATGGACCTCGTTGGCAATCTGCTTGGATGTGGTTCCGCTTGCGACAAGCGAATGGAAACCGCTTATCGCTCCGCACGCAACGGTTATAAACAGGACCGGCCATAACATATATTTTGTATCGTTTGTAACGCTTACAAACGCGGGAAATGTCAGGTTTGGCTGATGCGATATAACACCAATATAACCGAGGCCTAATCCCGCAAAAAGAAGAAACGCCGAGAGGTAATCCCGGGGCTGAAGCAGAATATTAACAGGCATTATACTCGCGAAATACGCGTATACAAGAAGGATTACGCTCCAAAAATGCACGGGATTTTCCAGCGTAACTGAAATAGGATACTTCTGCCCAAGCCAGATAAGGCCCAAAAATCCCGCCAGCCCCAATATGGTAACGCTTATCTGATTATGTTTGGCAAGGAGCCTCTTTGTATAGAGCAGAAACCCCACGGCTATTGACAAAGGCACAAGCCCTATCGAAGGCGCTACGATAGACGGCATTATAACAAGAGTCTTTGCGCAAAGATGCACGAATACGGATATTACCAATATAATAGTAACCCACGCGAAAGATAGAAATATCATTTTCGCGTTGCGCGATATGGTGTCTCCTGCAAAATCAGCTATCGAGCGGCCCTTATGCCTTACTGATATCATAAGGCTGCAATAATCGTGTACACCTCCAATAAATACCGTGCCCAGCACAACCCATAATAATGTAGGGGCCCATCCCCATATAGAAACAGCCAATACAGGCCCTATAACCGGGGCGGCGCCTGCAATTGATGAGAAATGATGTCCAAATAGTATGCTCCAGTGCTTAACAGGTACAAAATCAACGCCGTCGTAATTGGCGCGCGCAGGTGTCTTCCTGTTCTCATTGGGTTTGAAAATAGCTACTATCTTGTCAGCATATATCACATATCCCGCCCAGAATACAAACCCTGCTCCCGCGACTATTGCTAAAGAATTCACTTCGAGATAAACTCCTCCATTATCCTAAAGCCTTCTTCGATAAAGAGTTTACTGTTCCTGGCTGCGAGTTCGCTGTATTGCGCAGCGTCGTCTTTCTCTATCCCCTCGCCATACATGGCGAAAGGTATGGGTTCCCGCGTATGGGTCCGGACAGTTACGGGGGTAGCGTGGTCGGGAAGAACGATAATTCTGAAGTTTCCCTTGTCTTTAAACTCATCGAGCATAGTACCTACTACAAGTTTATCAAAGTTCTCAATAGCCAGTATCTTCTGCCTCACATCACCGTTATGGCCTGCCTCATCAGGCGCTTCCACATGCACAAAAACAAAATCCTTGTTCTTAAGCGCGTCGATGGCGTGCTTTGCTTTAGCAAGATAGTCCGTATCGTAGTAACCTGTCGCGCCGGGCACATCAACAGGCTCAAGCCCTATTTTCTTTCCTATGCCTTTTATAAGATCAACTGCTGATATAATAGAACCTGTTAGATTATACATATCCTTAAAAAGCGGCATCTCAGGCTTAACGCCCTGGCCCCATAGCCAGAGCATATTCGCGGGGTTTTCACCCAAATCAATACGCACCCTGTTTATATCAAGTTTATCAAGGGCATCCTTTGATTTTAACATAAGGTCAGTTAAGAAACCGCTTGCGCTGCCGCGCGGAAGGTACCTTGCAATCTGCTTATCAAGTATATCATGCGGAGGCGTGCATATAGTTTTTACAAGCTCTTCTTTATCGAGTTTTGCCTTATCGCAATCTATTATAGCAAGATGCCTGTAGCTTACACCCGGGTAAAATTTTAAAGCTTTAAAGCCGAGTTTCTTATCAATAAACTTTATAATCTCCCCAGACTCTTTGCTCGTTATATGGCCTGCGGAATAATCAGCCATCTTATCATCAGCTATGGTAACGGTATTACACCTGAAAGCAACCTCATTGTCCTTTATCTTAATACCCATATTCGCGGCCTCTAAAGGGCCTCTTCCGCTGTAGTATTTACGCGGGTCATAGCCTAACAGCGCCATATTCGCGACATCGCTCGCGGGCTGTAAATTAGCAGGCACGGTAACAGCAGAACCCACCTTTCCTTCCTTTGCTATGTAATTCATATTCGGAATTCGTGAAGACTCAAGGATAGTATGTCCATCAAGCTCTTTTAAAGGCCTGTCTGCCATCCCGTCTCCGACTAACATAATATACTTCATATATACTCCCTGCTCTTTTAATCTAAACCATCAAAACCCAAAAACTCTACCACGCCATAACCTTAACCTCTGCTTCCGTCGTAGCTTCAACAACAACAGGCTCTTTTACCACCTTTATGGCTCTGTCAGGATCCTTAAGCCCATGGCCTGTGAGAATGCATGTTATTCGAACGCTTCGGTGTTCGGTGTTCGGTGTTCGGTGTTCGGAAAAATAGCCCTGCTTGTGCATTTTGAGTAATCCCGCGACAGAAGCAGCTGAGGCAGGCTCTACAAAGACACCTTCGCATTTTGCTAAAATCTGGTAAGCCTCCAGTATTTCATCGTCTGTTACCATATCTATGAGCCCGCCTGACTCATCACGGGCTGATTCAGCCTGTTTCCATGAAGCAGGGTTGCCTATCCTTATTGCTGTGGCAATAGTCTCGGGATTCTTAATAGGCCCGCCTTTGACAATAGGCGCTGAGCCTGCTGCCTGAAAACCGCACATCTTTGGAAGTTTTTTTGACTTTCCCGCTTCTTTATACTCTTTATACCCTTTCCAGTACGCTGTTATATTTCCGGCGTTACCAACAGGCATGCACTGAAAATCAGGCGCGTCTCCAAGCACGTCACATATCTCAAAAGAGCCTGACTTCTGGCCTTCTATCCTGAAAGGGTTTATAGAATTTACCAGAGTAATCGGATATTTATCAGTAATCTCTTTTACAAGGTCAAGGGCATCGTCAAAATTTCCGTCTATAGCAATAACCTGCGCGCCGTGTATAAGGGCCTGCGCGAGCTTTCCAAGCGCAATAGCGCCTTTAGGAATAAGCACAATACACTTTATCCCGGAACGGGCGGCAAAAGCAGCGGCTGAAGCTGATGTATTGCCTGTTGAGGCGCAGATAACAGCTTTTGAGCCTTCTTCCAATGCCTTTGAAACAGCCATTGTCATGCCCCGGTCCTTAAATGAGCCCGTAGGGTTTAACCCCTCATATTTAAGATAAACCTCAAAGCCCTTACCAAGCATACTGCTTATGTTTTTAGCAGGTATAAGAGGCGTGCTGCCCTCTAAAAGAGTTACAACCGGGGTCTTGTCAGTAACCGGCAGGTATTTTCTGTATCTGTCTATAACACCTTTATATATCAAATCAATTCCTCTTCAAGCCTTATTACAACCGACTTTTTTCGAATAGCGCTT
>CAZBMI010000027.1:0-10943 GCA_964492885.1 uncultured Planctomycetia bacterium
ATAACTTACGCGACTGATAAGGAGCGTAAGTTATATGTGAAAATTATACCCTGAGCTTGGCGAAGGGTCTCAGGATAATAGATTCTTCGCTAACGCTCAGAATGACAACGTGGTTGCATAACTTACGCGACTGATAAGGAGCGTAAGTTATATGTGAAAATTATACCCTGAGGATGCGAAGCATCCGAAGGGTCTCAAGTACTTGAGATTGCTTCACTTTGCCCCGTTACAAATTTATATGCAAAGTTAATATCAGCAAAATTTGTAACGGGGTAAACGACCGAAGCAAACCCAAACGGATACCAGGGGACATGCCTAAAGATACCTGTCACTATCCAGGTAATCGACGTAATCAGCTACAGCATCGCTTATGCCTGTAAACTCATAATCGCAGCCTGCTGACCTTAGTTTCGACAAATCTGCTTCTGTAAAATACTGATAATGCTCTCTTACATTATCAGGCATGTCAAAATACTCTATATTGGGCTTTAGTTTAAGCGCCGAAAATAAGGCATCGGCAAGCTCGTTCCATGTATGAGCACGGCCTGTGCCTACGTTAAATATGCCCGCCTTTTCAGGATTGGCAATAAAATGCCATACCACCTCAAGCGCGTCTTTTATATATATGAAATCCCTCTTCTGCTGGCCGTCTTTATATTCCGGCCTGTGTGACTTAAAGAGCCTTAATCTGCCTGTCTCCTTTATCTGGTGGTAACCTTTATTTACCATGCTGCGCATATCCTTTTTGTGGTATTCATTAGGGCCGTATACATTAAAAAACTTAAAACCCGTTATCTTGCGCTGTAAGTTATTTTCGATTACCCAGAGGTCAAAGGCCTGTTTTGACCAGCCGTATTCATTTAAGGGTTTTAGCTTTGGGGTGAGTTCATCTTTGTCAGAATATCCAAGCTCGCCCGCGCCGTAAGTTGAGGCGCTGCTTGCGTAAAGATAATGCTTGTTATTCTTTAATGACCATTCCGCGAGCGTCCTTGAATACAGGTAATTGTTTTTCTCTAAATACCCTCTATCAGTCTCGGTAGTATCCGCGCAGGCTCCGAAGTGTATTATCATATCTATTGACTTGTCGAGTTCATCAGATTCAACAAGCCTTAAAAATTCATCCTGCTTGATATATGAAGATATCCTTTTACCTTTCAGGTTGGCTGAATGCCCGCGGCCTTCTACCGCATCCACGGCAATAATATCATTTACCCCCTGCTGGTTAAGCTTCCATAGCAGGGCGCTTCCTATAAATCCTGCCGCGCCTGTAACAACTACCTTCATAGCGTCACCTTTTCAGTATATTCATCCGCCATATAAGAACTCCTTACATACGGCGCGCTTGCGACGTATTTAAAGCCCGCCTCTTCTGCTTTGCGCTTGTAATATTCGAAAGTCTCCGGCCTTACATATTCCTTAACAGGATAGTGCTGTCTGCTTGGCTTAAGATATTGGCCTATGCTTAAAAAATCACAACCTGCTTTTCTTAAATCACTGAATAATTGCAATACCTCGTCCTCTCTCTCGCCAAGGCCCGCCATTATACCGCTCTTTGTATATATTTTGCCTGATGATAATTCCTTTGCCATGCTCAATACCTTGAGAGAGCGTTTATAATCAGCCTCAGGCCTTACTTCAGGATAAAGCCTGGAAACAGTCTCAAGATTGTGGTTTATTATATCAGGAGCGGAATCGACTACTATTTTTATAAACTCCTTGCGTCCTTTAAGGTCAGGTATCAGCACTTCTATAACAACATTATCGCATAACCTGCGCACGGCTGATACAGTATCCGCGAAATGCGATGCCCCGGCGTCTTCTAAATCATCCCGTGTAACGCTCGTTATTACAGCGTGCCGCAGGCCCATACGGAGTATCGCTTCTGCAACTTGTTCCGGCTCATCACTGTCAATCATAGAAGGCTCTCCATGCCCTATATTACAGAATCTGCATCTTCTTGTGCAGTTCTTCCCGAGAATCATAAAGGCTGCCGTAGACCTCTTAAAACATTCCGATATGTTCGGGCATGCCGCCTCTTCACAAACAGTATGCAGGTTAAGGCCCCTTAAAAGCCTCTGTATCTTGTTGCAGTCGCGCAGGTTTATCTTCTTGTTAAGCCACGCGGGTTTTGATGCCCGGGGCGTTTCCGTGCCTGCTTGCATCTCTGTAAAAATTCCATTCTTTAGTTGAGTATTTTTCATTCAATAAGAACCTGCTCAATTCCTTCTCTTTTTCGCTTAACCCTGTTTTTGAAACCTTATTTCCAAAGGTTTCCTTAAAAGATTCAACAAGCAGTCGGCTTAAGTCTTCGAATTTGGCAGGCCGGCCCAATTCCTCGGTCAATGATGTAATCTCCCGGCTGCGTATATCTTTTGCGTTTTTTACAAATTTAAGCGCTTTAGGCATATCGGATTTAAGCGGTATTGAACCATGCTGAAATATCACTTCTCTCCTGCGCCTCTGGGCATTGCCGCCTATCTTTTTCTTGTTTATAAGGATATCGTATCTCTCCCTCTCGGCAAAACAGAACCATCCGCTCTTCCGCCTTGCAGACTCCCGCATTGAATATTCCGCGTCAAGGCCCAAATTCCTGTAGGTTCTAAGTATAAAAGAGCAGAGCCTTTTGTATGCTTCCTTGGAAAACCCCTGAACGCCTAAATCATCTTTTGAGCAGACAATGCTGTAGGTAAGCTCGTTGTTGTGGAATATTACCCCGCCTCCTGTTATCCGGCGCACAAAATCTATATTATCCGCTTGGCATTTATCAAGATAAAGCTCATCCTGTGGATTCCGGGAATAACCTATTGAAAAAGCAGGTGTTCTCCAACCGTATATCCTGAGTACCGGAGCCCCTGCAACAGGGGCAAAAGATTCAAACAGCGCCTCATCTATTGCCATATTAAAATAGCAGTCAAGGCAGCCTGTTTCTATTACTCGCCAAGTCTTCATCGATTCATAAGGGGACGGTCCTAAAGGGGACACCCTTAAGATTGAGTTTTGTTACTTTTTGCTCTTTTTTAACAATCATATATTGTCATAGCTGTCCAAATTATGTCATTCTGAACACTATGACTTTGTCAAGCCGTTTTTAAGCACATAGGGTGTATAGAGCGATGCTCTTTAATATAGCTTTTATTTTCACGTATCATAGCGCAGGCAATCTTAATTATCTTGTTGGCAATGTTGTTTAATACTAATGCCTTAGCTTTGCCTTCAGCCTGTTTACGTAAATAGTATTGCCTAAATACTTTATTATGCGTTGCTACAGACTGCGCCCCAAGGCGCAACAACTTGCGGGTAGTCTGTGGTCCAAAGTGCCTGATTCTTGATTTTTTGTGTATAGATGTACCGCTTTGATATTGATAAGGTACTATGCCAATGAAAGCTGATAAACGTTTATGGTCTTTTATATTTTCAAAGTTGTCTGTAAGAACCATAAGGTTGGCGGATAAGAGCATGCCGCAGCCCGGTATGCTTTTTAAGATATTTGTATTTTGAAATATAGTTGGGTTTTGATGCATATATTTATCCAGTTCTTTGTCAATATCAGCAATGTGTTTCTTAAGCTGTGTTAGGGTTTGCTTATGAGATTTTATTATTAAAGCTACCTTAACAGGTTCTTTTTCATAAGCCTTTGTGGCATTCTGGATAGCGGCGCTCTGTTTCGTGAAGCGTTCCCTGGCAGCTAGTAATTGCCTAATCTTCTCGAGGATCTCGTCTTTAGGCTGCCAGCATTTTAGTTCATCACGGTATCTATAGGCATACTCAGCTATCTGTTTGCTATCAACAGCATCTGTCTTATGGCCTACAGGATCAAAGGCACGTTTTACCTTTAAGGGCGCCTCTACACAGACATAAAAACTATTTGCAGCAAGGTAGCGGGTAATTGCTTTAGAATAGACCCCTGTTGCCTCCATGCAGATAATAGAGTTTGCATTGTTGATATTATGTTCTTTAAGCCATGAGGTCAGCATATTAAAACCGTCTTGGTTATTATCTATAGCTTCTTTGGTAATGATCGGTTGTTCAGGAGACTGATATATGCTTGCCGCGAGGTCATCGCAGGCAATATCAAGTCCTATAAAATACATGATATTTGACATAATGGAATAACCCTTTCTTCGGTTTTTGTGCCGAATAAACGATGATATGAGCTGTCTCCATTAATAATCGCCTTAAAAAGCGATGAAAACACTATTTAGCTTTGATCATCAAGGGGGCTGGGTCTTAATCAGAATATAAGTTTTACTTATGGCGAAGCTTAGACTTATTCAGCCCTCTATTCGGTACTTAGGTTGATTCAAAGAACGTATGTTCCATTATATCATATTACTTGAAAACAAGTCTAATGGAGCGAAGCCCCATACCAAATGTAAAATTTGGTACGAGGCGCAGCGAAGAATCTAAACCGTCCAGATTCTTCGGCGCTTATGCTCCTTCAGAATGACAAAATTGGAATCGTATCTCAAAACACATCTACCGACGATAAATGCTGTCCAATTTGGACATGAATGATATATTGTTCTATGTAAATATACTGAAAATATATATTTTTGTGAAATTTTATCGATTTCCGTGCTTAAGGGTGTCCCCTTTAGGACCGTCCCTTTTAACCCAGCGGAGGTTCAGGTCGCGCGCGGCCTTTGTCTCATCAAGGCGCTTAACAGGCATTGTAAGCGGCGCGCTTGTCAGCTTTTTTGGATTTTTATCAGCAAGGTTCGCAGCCTCTATCATAGCGCTTATGAATTCGTCCAGTGTCTCTTTTGACTCTGTCTCAGTAGGCTCTATCATCATGGCTTCTTTGACAACAAGCGGAAAATATACTGTTGGCGGATGAAACCCCTTGTCTATAAGATACTTCGCGATATCCAGCGCGTGCACGCCTTCTTTGAGCTGATGTGAGGCTGATAGGACACATTCATGCATGCACGTCCTGTCAAAAGCCGGCTTAAAATACTCTTTAAGCCGCGATAAGACATAATTCGCGTTTAATACAGCGTATTCACTTGCTTTTATAAGGCCCTCTTTTCCGAGAAGAAGCATATACGCGTAAGCCTTGAGTATAACAGCGAAGTTCCCGTAAAATGGCGCTATATACCCTATTGAACTCTTATTGCTGTACTCCAGATAAAATGCTCCTCCCGGGCGTTTCATGACCCTGGATACAGGCAAGAATTGTACCAGGCTGTCACTTACTCCGACAGGACCGGCTCCGGGGCCTCCGCCTCCGTGCGGAGTCGCGAATGTCTTGTGCAGGTTAAGGTGCACAACATCAAAACCTATGTCCCCGGGCCTGCTTTTTCCCATTATGGCGTTCAGGTTCGCGCCGTCATAATATACAAGAGCGTCAACAGAATGGGCAAGGTCTGTTACTTCCCTTATGTTTGAATTGAATATGCCGAGAGTATTAGGGCATGTAAGCATGACGGCTGCCGTATCTTTATCAAGAGCCTTTTTAAACTCTTCCATATCCATGCAGCCGTCTTTACCTGTCTTTACCACTATGACATCATATCCCGCGATAGCAGCGCTTGCCGGGTTGGTGCCGTGTGAGGAATCGGGAACTATGATGTTCTTCCTGCGGTCTCCTTTGCTATTATGGTATGCGGCAATTAGCATGACTCCCGTAAGTTCACCATGCGCGCCTGCCAAAGGCTGCATTGTAAAGGCCTTCATTCCCGTAATTTCGCAAAGAAGCTGTTCGGTGTTATACAAGGCCTCTAGCGAGCCCTGGCTTAATCTTCCGCCTCCTAAAAGCTGGGGTATAAGAGGATGAAGCTCTAAAAAGCCTTTTATGTTTACTATCTTTTCGGTGAATTTCGGGTTATATTTCATTGTGCACGAGCCGAGAGGATAAAAGTTGCCGTCCACCGAGAAGTTCATACGCGAGAGGTTTGTAAAATGGCGCACTACATCGAGCTCAGAAGCTTCGGGCAATTCCGCCTTATGCTCGCGGGCATACTTAGAAGGTATATCCTGAGCTTCAGGCACATCTGACTCAGGCAGTTTAAAGCCTCGCCTTCCATTGATACTCTTTTCGTATATTAACCGCATAAGACCTTTTCCAGTGTGTAGGCAAAGTCTTCTATCTCCTGCTTTGTCCTCTTTTCCGTAACAGCAATAAGAAGATAGTGGCTCATGCCTTTGTAATACCTTCCCAGCGGGAATCCTGCCGCAAAACCCTTGTCTATCATCTTCTGCACAACAACATCAGCGTTCTTATTAAACACGATAGTAAATTCATTAAAAGTCGGTGAGCTTCTCTTTACCTCTACTCCGGGTATTTTGCTTATAAGCTCCTTGGCAAACTCGCTCTTGTCGTGATTCAGCTTGGCGAGCTCTGCTATGCCTTCTTTTCCTAAAAGCGACAGGTATACTGACGCTCTTAAAGCGCACAGGGCCTCGTTGGAACAGATATTTGATGTCGCCTTTTCGCGCCTTATATGCTGTTCCCTTGCCTGCATCGTAAGGACAAAACCTCTCTTTCCGTCCTTATCAACAGTAGCTCCTACTATCCTTCCGGGCATCTTTCTCATAAACGCCTTTTTGCATGCCATAAAGCCCAGGTAAGGCCCGCCAAAAGACAATGGTATGCCTAAACTCTGACCCTCTCCTGTGGCTATGTCAACATCCATCTCACCCGGAGTCTTTAGCGCGCCTAATGATAAAGGATAGACGCTCATTATCGCCAGCGCGCCTAATGAATGCGCTTTGGCCACAACATCAGAATGGTCGTCAATAGCGCCGAAAAAGTTTGGATTCTGCACAATAATCGCGGCCGTTTTCTCATCAAGATGCTTATATACCTCTTCACGGCAGCTCTGTCCGTGGACAACAGGCGTCTCTATAAACTCGATATTAAGGTTAGAGGTATACGTATAAAGCATGGTCCTGTATATCAGGCTGACTCCGCTGTCCATTATTATCTTGTTTCTGCCGGTAATCCGGATGGCCATCATTGCTGCTTCGTATAATGCTGTACCTCCGTCATATAATGAGGCATTGGCGCAGTCAAGACCTGTAAGCTGGCATATAGCGCTCTGATATTCGTAAATAGACTGAAGCCACCCCTGTGATGACTCGGACTGGTAGGGGGTATAAGCTGTGTAGAATTCAGGCTTGCCCGCGATAGCGTCCACAGCAGTTGGTATATAGTGGTCATAAAAGCCGGCTCCTAAGAAATTGGTAAGCTCGACAGCGTTCTTTGACGCCAAATCCTGCATATGCCTTATTACTTCATGCTCTGACTTGGCCTTTGGGATATCAAAGGACTTCGGCCTTAATTCAGGGGAAATATCCCTGAACAGCTCCTCAACAGAGGATACGCCTATGGCCTTTAACATCTGTTGTGTCTGCTCTTTTGTATGCGGGATATACGACACTTATGATAACCCCTCTACGTAATTCTTATAATCAGAAACATCCATTAACGCGTCTTTCTCCCGGAGGTCTTTTATTTTGATTTCCACAAACCATCCCTTATCATATGGAGACTGGTTTACAAGCTCGGGGGCGTCAGCAAGGGCCTCATTTACTTTCTCCACGGTTCCTGACAGCGGCGCGTATACATCAGAGGCTGCCTTGACAGACTCGACAGTAGCTATGGCCTCTGACTGTTTTGACTCTGCCCCTTTTTCAGGAAGCTCTATAAAGGTTATATCGCCAAGGGAATTCTGGGCATAATCGGTTATTCCCATTATCGCGGTATCCCCTTCTACTTTGACCCATTCATGCTCTTTTGTGTAGAGTAAACCCTCCGGTATATTCATTTGCGCGCGCTCCCTGATTTATAAAATGGTTTATCCGTTACCTGAGCCGATAGCTCGGCCCTGTCATTTTTTAATATAATCTTTGACCCTATAAAATCATAACCGTTTTCAACATACCCCATGCCTATGCCTTTGCCAAGGCTCGGGGAGAATGACCCGCTTGTTACATAACCTACGTCCCTGCTCTCTGATATAATCTTATCATTATGCCTGGGGCTCCTTCTTGTATCCGAGATAAATGATATAAGCCTCCGGCTTAGGCCCTCTTCCTTTTGCTTTAAGAGCCTTTCTTTGCCTGAAAAGTCCTTGTCAAAATCCACAAAACGCTCAAAACCCGCTTCAAGCGGGCTTGTCTTGTCATCTATATCCTGGCCGTACAAGGGGTATCCCATCTCAAGCCGCAGGGTATCCCTTGCTCCGAGTCCGGCAGGTTTAACTTTTGCATTTTCAAGCAGGGTATCCCATAGCTGTTTCGCGTCAGTTGAGTCTATATATATTTCAAATCCCAGCTCTCCTGTATAACCTGTGCGGCTTATGATGCAAGGCTTGTTAAAGACCGTTAACTTCAAGCTATGGTAATATTTAAGACTGAGTATATCAGCTCCTAAAAATCCAACAAGCACATCACGGGATAACGGCCCCTGCAGGTCAAGCTTTGCCGTATTTTCCGATATATCCCTGAAATCAGCACTGCTTGAAACATAAGATTTTATATGCTCGAAATCCTTATCCTTTGTAGCGGCATTTATAACAAACATATATTCAGTATCTGTTAGCCTGTATACAACCAGGTCATCTATTATGCCCGCGTTCTCATTAAGCAAAAAACCGTATCTGCATTTTCCCAAAGGCATATCAGACAGCTTAAAGGTCACTACATTTTCCAGCCCGCTTGAGGCGGTATCGCCACGAAAGATAAACTCACCCATGTGGCATATATCGAAAAGGCTTGCTGATTCACGGGTATGTTTGTGCTCGGCGATTATGCCCTCATACTGTATAGGCATAAGCCATCCGCCAAAAGGCGCTGTCTTCGCGCCCAAAGCCCTGTGCGATTGTAATAAAGGGGTATTTTTAAGTGATACCTGTTCCATTATGGCTAAAAAGAGGTTAAAGCTTAAGAGTGAATATTATAGCACAATGTATAATATTTAGTAAAGGCTAAAAGTATGCTTAAAAATCCGCCCTTGAAACAGGCAGGATGGGGTAATCCCTTGTGTCCTAAGAAATGTTTTTATACGTTTTGAATATCAAGGTAAACTTGGTACCCTTGTCCCGGGCTGATTCCACATCAATAAGGGCTTTGTGCATATCTATTATGTTCTTAACAATGGAAAGCCCCAGGCCTGTACCTTCTGTCCTGCTCTTTGTAGTAAAGAACGGGTCAAAAAGTTTGTTTATAATGCTCTCATCTATGCCGGTACCGGTGTCCTCTATCTCAACAACAACAGCCTCTTCGCCAAGTTTAAATATATCGGTTGACCTGTTTCCCGCGGCCCTTCTGGGCATATCAAAAGTTGTAAGATAGGTCCTTATGTAAATACTCCCGCCTTCGGACGTAGCGTCCAGCGCGTTGTTAAGCAGGTTAACAAATACCTGCTCTACCTTACCCCTGTCAACGGCTACACCGGGTATATCCTGTTTTAAGTTAGTCGATATCTTTATGTTCTTAAGATTAGACCTGTGCCTTACAAGGGCCAGGGAGTTATCAATGATAGAATTTATATCTTCCCGCTTAAACGCTGTATCTCCGGGTTTTGAAAAATCCAAAAGCGCGCTTATTATGTTGTCAGCCCTGTTAACGCCTTTTTTCATCATATCGAGCATCTCAATCTCATCCTTGTTTTCACGGGGTATAACGCGTTCATAATAATTTATGCCCTGTAAGATTATACCGAGAGGGTTTTTAACTTCATGGGCAACGCCGGATGCCATCCTGGCTATTGCCTCCATCTTTTCGGCATAGACAAGCTGGGACTGAGCCTTCTTAAGCTTTTCATAAGCCTCTTTTAATTCAAAGTCCGCTTTCTTCATATCAGTTATATCGAAATGCGTTCCGCACGCGCGCAAAGGCTTTCCTTTTTTGTCTCTTTCTATTATCTTTCCTTTATCCAAAATCCATCGCCATTGTCCTGATTTATGTTTCATCCTGAATTCCGCTTCATACGAATCTGACCTGCCTTCTAAGTAATCCATTAATACCTTGTTAACACCGGGGAAATCATCCGGATGGACCAGTCTTTTCCATGAGTCAAGATGCGGCTTAATCTCTTCTAACTTATAACCTAACATCTCGGTCCATCGGTCACTAAATATAATATTATCTGTCTTGAGGTCCCAATCCCAGGTCCCCAGGTCGCCTCCGTATAAAGCCATGTCAAGCCTCTGCTTACTTTGACGCAGCTCTTCTTCAGCGCGCTTTCTTTCTGTTATATTCTTTACGGTCCCTCTGTACCCGGAAAGCTTATCACCGCTGTCAATTACAGGAAAACCGTTTGTTTCAAGTATAATCTTATCACCGTTCTTATTTAGATACTCTGCAGTAAGATTCTTAATCGGTTCCCTGTTCTCAAACCACTTAAACACGCGTTCTTTAAGCTCCTGCCTCTTATCGGGCGGCGAGAAATCATAAAAGTGCATCTTTTCCACAACCTCTTCGGGCTTATAACCTATGACGTTTTCTATGGTCGGGTTAGAATATACCAATAAACCGTTCGGATCGAGTTCCCATATCCATTCCTCAGCGCTTTCAGCGACCTGTTTAAACCTCTCCTGCTCTTTTTGTAAAACATCTATTGAGACAGTGGATTTTTGAAGGTCTTCAGCCATCCTGTTGAATGATTTCGTAAGCTCGCCTATCTCATCACCTGTTTTTACGTCTACGCGGTAATTCAATCTACCCCTTCCAAACTCTTTTACGCCTTTTATAAGAGACCTTATGGGTATTAATATATTAAAATGAAAGAGCAGGAATACTCCTGTGACAGCAACAAGTATAAATAAGACTCCTAATAAAAGAGCGCGCTCTACCTGCCTCTCTATCGCGTCTTTTATAATACCTGATGCAACACCCACGCAGACAATGGCGTCTATCTTTCCCGCGTTGTTTATAACCGGCGCTGAAAAATTATACATCCATTCGTTATCAGCTGTCCTGTAATACTGCGTAAGGTG
>CAZBMI010000028.1:0-10823 GCA_964492885.1 uncultured Planctomycetia bacterium
AACGCTTGCGCTGTTCCTATTCCTTCCGCAGTGTAGCTTACTGCGCCGATAGGGGGAAACAATCTTTCCCCCTAAAACCCCTTTTTTAGGTTCTCGCCTAAAATTTGGTGGGCCCGGTAGGACTCGAACCTACGACCAATTGATTATGAGTCAACTGCGCTAACCAACTGCGCTACGGGCCCAAAAATGATTGAGAGTGATTATAGCATACAGGTTCGGGGTTTTCAAGAAGAAAAAACAGGGCTTATTTTATAAAAAGATCAGCCCTGTTTTTCCCTTTTACTTGAATCAAGCTATTTCTTAAGTATCTTTCCAAGCGCAATTGCCGACAATATTATTCCGAGTAAGAGTATCCATATACCAAAGCCTTGAAGCGCTCCTGCAAAAAGAACTCCAAGGCCTATGCCTACTATTATCTTTGAGACAACAAACAGTATGAACATCCGCTCCGGCAATGCTTTTGCTTTTTCGATAAGGCTCATCTTTTCCTCCTGAAAGGTTAATACTGCTCAAGCGGTTCGGACCCTTCCACTTCCCAGTCACTTTCAAAGTCCTTTCGTATGAGTTTTACCTTTTCGGTTTCATATCCATGCTCCACATCGATATACGCTCCGCTGCGGCCTATAAAGGTATCTCCAGTTTCAAGGCTCTTTACCGTACAGTTAAATTTCTTTGCCACATACTCCTTTGCCGCCTCTTCGGGAGATTTTACTTCTTTCGCGAACAAAGAACCTGTGGACAAAAACAGTAATGATAATACAATAGGCCAGCATAAGAATCTCTTCATAAAATTCTCCTGTTTTTAACATTATACTCTTTGAAAAAGAGCTGTTTCAAGAAAATAGTGCAAGAATGTAGAAAAAATTGATTATGAAACGAATAAGCTGTTTGTGGAAAAATTAGGCTCTGTGGTCAGGTTTACCCCGAGCCTTCTTAATCCCGCTTCGTCTCCGGGCGTCGGGATATGGGTCATGTGGACCTCACAGCCTGAAAGCTCTTTGAGCTTTTCCATGCAGAGCTTTGAGGTGGGATTTGTGGTGGCGCTTATGCTGAGGGCTATAAGCGCTTCTTCGAGGTCCAAGCTTACTGTCTTTTGGTTGGATATATCTCTCTTTAGGTTTCCTATCGATTCTATTATGCTGGGTGATAAAAGGTGTATCTTATCAGGCACGTCAGCAAGCACTTTTATGGCATTTAATATAAGACTCGATGTAGCATGCATAAGAGGAAAATTCTTTCCTGTTACGATAGTGCCGTCTTTTAGCTCTATTGCCGCTCCGCAGAATATGCCTTCGTTTCCTTTTTTTGATTTCTCAGACTCTTTGGCTGCTTTGTGCGCAGGGCTAACAACATTTCTGTCAGTAGGCTTTATCTTAAGCTCATGCATCAGCTTCTCTACCTTGTCAATAGCCTCTTTATCAACAAGTCCCAGGATATACTCGCATGAATACCTGAAATATCTTCTTATAATCTCCTGTTTTGCGGCGGCGCGGACAGCATTATCATCTACGATTCCAAGGCCGGCGCAGTTTACGCCCATGTCTGTGGGAGATTTATACATAGCCTCTGTGCCTGTTATCTTCTCAAGCATCCTCTTAAGCACGGGAAAAACCTCGACATCACGGTTGTAATTAATAGCCTCTTTATTATAAGACTCATTATGAAAAGGGTCAACCTGGTTAAAATCACCTAAATCCGCCGTTGCTGCTTCATAGGCGATGTTTATAGGATGCTTAAGCGGTATGTTCCATATGGGAAATGTCTCGAATTTCGCGTAACCGCTCTTTCTGCCCTTTTTATAATCATGGTAAAGCTGTGTAAGGCAGGTAGCGAGTTTTCCGCTGCCGGGCCCGGGCGCTGTGACAATAACAAGCGGTTTCTTCGTCTCTATGTAGGCATTGGCGCCATAGCCTTCATCGCTTACGATAGTGTCGATATCGGTAGGATAACCTTTCGTAAAACGGTGTGTATATACCTTTACCCCCCTGCGCTCAAGCTTGTTCTTGAATATCTTCGCGGCAGGCTGATTATTAAAGCGTGTTATTACAACAGCTACTATGCCTATTCCTCTTTTTTTAAAATCATCTATAAGTTTCATGGCGTCGACATCATAGGTTATGCCGAAATCCGCCCTTACCTTTTTTCTCTCGATGTCGCCGGCGTATATGCATAGTATAACATCGGCTTTATCTTTTAACTGCTGGAGCAATCTCATCTTGACGTTAGGGTCAAACCCCGGAAGCACCCTTGAGGCGTGATAATCGAACAGTATCTTGCCGCCGAATTCGAGATACAGCTTGTCATCGAATTTTGAAACCCTCTCTAAGATAGCTTCTGTCTGCGATTTAAGATATTTCTCGTTGTCAAAGCCCTGTCTTATTACCGCCATTTTTGCTTACCTTCCTTCCTCCAAAATATCCTTTGTAAACTGCTTTGGAAGCGCCGTGGGATACTTCTTGTTAAAACATGCTGTGCAGAACTTATCACCGGGAAGCAGCATCGACTTAAGCATTCCTTCAAGGCTTAGATATTTAAGGCTGTCTAAACCTACGAAATCCTTTATCTGTTTTACCGTCCGCTTTGAGGCTATAAGCTCTTTTTCGGTCGGAAAATCTATGCCATAGTAGCACGGTGATATGATAGGCGGACAGCTTACTCGCATGTGTATCTCCTTCGCGCCCGCCTCCCGCAATGTCTTCACCCTGCTTCTGGTTGTGGTGCCCCTGACAATGGAATCTTCTACAATAACAATGCGTTTACCTTTAAGAACTCTCTTAATCGGATTAAGCTTAACCCTTACCCTGAAATCCCTTATATGCTGTGCAGGCTGTATAAATGTCCTTCCGACATAGTGGTTCCTTATCATTCCCGACTCAAAAGGTAGGCCTGACTCCTCTGCAAAACCTAATGCGGCGTGGTTTCCGGAATCAGGGATGGGCATTACGATATCAGCTTTTACAGGCGCTTCTTTGGCAAGCTGTGCGCCTAAGCGTTTTCTGGTAAGGTATACGTTTTCTGTGAATATGTTGCTGTCAGGCCTTGAGAAATATATAAACTCGAATATGCAGTGAGCGCTCTTAGCCTTCTGCCGGAGGCTTATACTGCGCAAGCCGTTCTTATCAATATATACTATCTCGCCCGGCCTTACATCGCGCATGTATTTCGCGTGTATAAGGTCAAGCGCGCATGTCTCGCTTGCCAGCACATAAGACTTATCAATCTTTCCGATGCATAAAGGCCTCATGCCAAAACTATCCCTTGCTCCCACAAGAACGCCGTTTATCATCATAACGACTGAAAAAGCGCCTTCAAGCTGGGACAGAGATTTTACAAGCGAGCCTTCGAAATCCCTGGTAAGAAACTTTGCCAGTATATGTGTTATTATCTCGGAATCCATTGTTGTCTGGAATATTGAGCCTGCCTCCTCCATATCCCGGCGAAGCCGGGCGGCATTTATAAGGTTTCCGTTATGGGCTATGGCTATATGCCCTCCCTTGTGGCGGACAAGAAAAGGCTGTATGTTTTTCGCGGTGCTTAAACCGGTTGTTGAGTAACGCACATGGCCGAGAGATATATTACCCTTTAAGGACTTCAAAGACTTCTCATCAAAGAGATCATTTACAAGGCCCATGCCCTGATGCTGCCTTACCCTCTTCTTATCATATGATACAATGCCGGCGCTCTCTTCCCCTCTATGCTGTAACGCGTATAGTCCAAGATATGAAAGTAAAGCGGATTCTTTATGGCCGTATATACCGAATATTCCGCACATATCTATTACCTATTCTGTTTTAAAAATGTTACTTAATGAATTTTTCCAGACATCCCGCATGCCTGATGAGCCCGTCTCTATTATACGCTCTTTGTTTATATATACAACAAACTTACCATTGGTGGTCCTGCCTATTATATTAAAAGGCACTTTATGCTTTGCCGCTATCTTTTCAATATCAGCTGTTTTTGATCTGTCGCACGATATGATAACACGCGATTGCGTCTCACCGAATAAGAGGGCGTCCTTTCTTATGCGGTGTTCTAATTCTATTGACGCGCCAAGCGTAGATTTTCCTGAGACACAGCACTCTGCCAAACAGGTTGCGAGCCCTCCTTCGGAGCAGTCATGCGCTGAATTGACAAGCCCCTTTTGTATGGCTTCAAGCAAAACTTTATGCAATAACTTTTCGGATTCCATATCGAGCGACGGGGCCTCTCCTGCTGTCTTGCCGTGTATCATCTTCAGATATTCGCTTCCGCCCAGCTCTTCCTTGCTGTTGCCAAGCAGTATTATTGCGTCACCTATGTTCTTAAAATACTGCGTAGTAACATGCCTTAAACTCTTTACCACACCTAGCATGCCTATTGTCGGGGTAGGGTGTATCGGCCCGTGCGCGCTCTCATTATAAAATGAGACATTACCGCTTACAACTCCTATGTTAAAAGCCCGGCACGCCTCTACTATTCCGTCTATGCACTCCTTAAAATACCAGTACCTTTCGGGCTTTTCGGGATTCGCGAAATTCAGGCAGTCGGTAACACCCGCGGCTTCAGCGCCCGAGCATGCTAAGTTTCTCGCTGCCTCGGCCACGGCTATAGCAGCGCCTCTTCTCGGGCTGAGATAACAATATGCGGAATTGCAGTCTGATACAGCTGCTAATGCCTTGTCTTTCCCCTTAAGCCTTAAAACCGCCGCGTCCGAACCCGGAAGCACTACAGTATTTGTCTGGACCATGTGGTCATACTGCTCATATACCCATTCCTTGCTTGCTATAGACGGGGAAGACAGAAGCCTTAGCAGTATTTTAGAGTAATCTTTTGGCTCGGGTATTGCACTGAAATCCAGTTTATTAAGCTCATCAAGATAGGAAGGTTTTTCATAAGGCATATCATATAAAGGAGCGCTTGCTAAGGAGCGCGGTGTTGCCTCTGCTACTACCTCTGCGTTATTCTTTATCCTTACCACCTTCTCCTTTATAACCTCTCCTATGACAACTCCGTGCAAATCCCATTTTTCAAAGATAGCCTCTATCTCTTTCTCCTTACCCTTCTTTATGCAGACAAGCATCCTCTCCTGCGACTCTGACATCATGACTTCCCACGGCTCCATGCCCTCTTCCCTGCGCGGAACTTTGGAGAGCTCTATCTCCACGCCTGAATTACCTGCCTCCGCCATCTCGCTTGTAGAGCAGGTAAGGCCTGCTGCTCCCATATCCTTTATGCCTACGACATGCCCTGTCTCAAGCGCCTCGAGCGTTGCCTCTATAAGGCACTTCTCGGTAAAAGGGTCCCCTATCTGCACAGAGGGCCTTTTCTCTTCGCCTTCTTTAAACTCCTGTGAGGCAAGAACGCTGCAGCCTCCTATGCCGTCTCTTCCCGTGCTTGAGCCTACGTACATTATAGTATTACCCACGCCAAAAGCGCGCGCTACAGCAAGCTTATTTTTATCGGCTATTCCTATGCTCATGGCGTTTACAAGGCAGTTACCTGTATAGCTTTCGTCAAAATATATCTCGCCGCCTACTGTCGGCACGCCAAGGCAGTTTCCATAGAACTGTATACCGTCTACAACACCTTTTAAAAGATACCTGTTATAAGGTTTATCAAGTGTCCCGAAACGGAGTGAATTTAAACTTGCGACAGGCCTGGCCCCTGCGGTAAAGATATCCCTTATAATCCCTCCTACGCCTGTGGCTGCTCCCTGTTTCGGCTCAACCTGCGAAGGGTGGTTATGGCTCTCCATCTTAAATACAACAGCAAGGTCATCAACAATAATACCTCCCGAATCTTCGCCAATAAGGCTCTTATACCTTCCCGTCTTCGGGAGAAGCCTCAAAAGGTTTCTTGAGCGCGGGTAACCGCAATGCTCAGACCATTCTACCGAAAACATAGCCAGTTCCGTGGGAGTAGGCTCACGCTTTAAGATATCGAGTATCTTCTGGTACTCTTCGTCTTTCAATCCCAGCGCCCTGTATGTATCCTGTGTAATCATTCTAAATATTCACTTTCTCAAGCATGGACCTGAATATAAGAGCTCCGTCGGATGAACCTAATTCATCTTCCGAGCTTCTCTCGGGATGAGGCATCATACCAAGAACATTGCCCTGTTTGTTGATTATGCCCGCTATATTTGAAACCGCGCCGTTAGGATTTGACTGTGCGCTTACATTACCGTCAGCGTCAGAGTAACGGAACACTATGCCCCTGCGGGCTTCTAATTCTTTTAAGCCTTTATCATCAATATAGTAATTGCCTTCATTATGCGCTATGGGTATGCTAAGAACCTGCTTCTCTTTGCATTGATTGGTAAAGGCGGTGTTATTATTCTCTGTAACTATATTAACGTATTTGCAGATAAAATGTATATTCCTGTTCCTGAGCATGGCCCCGGGCAGAAGTCCTGCCTCAAGCAGTATCTGGAAACCATTGCATATGCCGATAACCCTGCCTCCTTTTTTAGCGAAATCTATAACAGACGCCATTATAGGAGAAAATCTCGCTACAGCCCCGCATCTTAAGTAATCACCGTAGCTGAAACCTCCGGGAATAATAACAGCATCCAGACTGTCTAAGCTTGTCTCTTTATGCCATATGTATCTAACAGGCTGTTTTAACAGATGCTTTATAACATAGAAACAGTCATGGTCACAGTTAGAGCCCGGGAATACTATTACACCGAAATTCATTATTAGCCCTCAGTTTATCTCAAAGGTATAGTCTTCGATAATGGGATTAGCGAGAAGTTTATGGCACATCTGCTCAAGCCTCCTCTTGGCTTGCTCTTTATCATCCGTATCAAGCTGTAAGGTTATGAGCTTTCCTATGCGGGCGCTCTTTACCTCTTTGTAATCCAGTGATTCAAGAGCATGTTTAATAGTAAGCCCCTGCGGGTCCGCCACTGTCTTCTTGAATGTAATATATACTTTTGCTTCTATCATTTCGTCCTCTCCGGATTTTCTCTTTAACCGTTTTTAAGACCTAGTATGTCATCCTGAGTAAAACGAAGGATCTAAACGCTGGATTCTTCGCTGGCCCCGTACCAAATATAAAATTTGGTTCGGGGCTGGCGCTCAGAATGACAATAGAATCAAGAACTACTCCCATTCAATCGTACTGGGCGGTTTTGAGGATATGTCATACGCTACCCTGTTAATGCCCTTTACCTCGTTTATTATCCTGTTGGATATCTTCTCGAGCACGGGATAAGGCAGCTCTGCCCAATGGGCTGTCATAGCGTCTTCGCTTGTAACAGCGCGCACACAGACAGCGTTCTCATATGTCCGCTCATCACCCATTACCCCTACTGTCTTTACAGGCAATAATACGCAAAACGCCTGCCACATATCCCTGTATAAGCCCGCCTTCTTTATCTCGTCTATCAATATATAATCAGCATCTCTTAAGATATCAAGACGCTGTTTTGTTATACTGCCTATTATGCGCACAGCAAGCCCCGGCCCGGGAAAAGGATGCCTGTATACAAGCTCATCAGGCATTCCGAGCTCATTACCGAGTAAACGCACCTCATCTTTAAACAGGTCTTTAAGCGGTTCTACAAGTTTAAACTTAAGCTTCTTAGGGAGGCCCCCTACGTTATGATGTGTCTTTATCGTAACTGAAGGGCCGCCTATTGCCGAGCGCGACTCTATGACATCAGGATAGAGAGTGCCCTGAGCAAGATACCTGACCTTGCCCAGTTTTTTTGCCTCTTTTGTAAAGACGTCTATAAAAACTCTGCCTATAATTTTGCGTTTCTTTTCAGGGTCTCTTACGCCTTTCAATTCTTTAAGAAAGGTATCGGAGGCATTAACAAACTTAAGGTTTATCTTGTAGTTGTCCTTAAACCTCTTTTTGACAAGCACTGCTTCGTTCCTCCTGAGAAGCCCGTTATCTATAAACATTGCTGTGAGGTTTTTGCCTATTGCCTTTTTAAGCAAAACAGCAAGCACCGAAGAGTCAACCCCCCCGCTTAAACCGCACAGGACCTTCTCATTACCTATATCTTTTCGCAGGTTCTTTACCGCCGTCTTTACAAAGGAGCGCATTGACCAGCTTTTCTCGCATTTGGCAATATCGAATATGAAGTTTTTTAATATCTTTTTACCGCCGGGGGTATGCGCAACCTCGGGATGAAACTGCAAACCAAAAAAGCTATTTTTGCAATCAGCCATCGCCGCTATAAGGGCGTTCTTTGTAGAACCTGCTACCTTAAAGCCGGGGGGGAGTTTTGATATCTTATCACCGTGACTCATCCACACCACTTCATCTGATGATAAGCCTTTGAATATATCCTTTTTCGACCTTATTCTGATGTGAGCTTTTCCGTATTCTCTTAACTTTGCTTTAGCGACCCTTCCGCCTGAAAACCTTGCCATGAGCTGGGCTCCGTAACAGATACCTAAAACAGGCAAACCGGTATTAAAAAGCTCTTTATCGCATACGGGTGACCTTTTGGAATTCACGCTGGCAGGCCCGCCTGAAAGTATGACAGCCTTTGGCTTTAAAGAGAGAAGCTTTCTAACGGGTATATTATAAGGAAGTATCTCGGAATAGACACCGCATTCCCTTACGCGGCGCGCGATAAGATGCGTATACTGGCTGCCGAAATCTAAAATAGCAATCCATTCTCCTGTCATTTCAGGTTTCTTATCCTTATAAGCTTGCTGTATGTGGGTTTGTATTAAGAACAGCCGCAAGCTGTCTCAGCGTCTTTCCTGGCATCTTTGTAATAATCCTGCAAACACTTAGGGGATATCCTGCACCTTTTCGCAGCCTCTATGCCTTCAACAGTAGCCTGGGCAGCTGCCATTGAAGTTATATAAGGAATCTTATGCTGTATGGCCTTCATGCGTATATAGCTGTCATCATATTTACTCTTGCGGCCTATGGGAGTATTTATAATAAGCTGTATCTCCCTGTTTTTTATAGCGTCAACCACATTGGGCCTTCCTTCGTGCAGTTTCTTAAGCACGTTAGAATCTATGCCGTGTTTTTTCAGGAAACTTGAGGTGCCCTGAGTTGTATATATATTAAGCCCGAGCTTCTTTATTGCCTTTGCTATAGGCAAAAGCTCATCCTTATCTTTATCTGATACAGTAAGCAGGACATTACCTTCTGTAGGAAGCTTTGCCCCCGCAGCCTCTTCCGCCTTGTAGAAGGCAAGGCCAAAGGTATTTGCTATCCCCATCACCTCTCCTGTTGCCCGCATCTCAGGCCCTAATAGAGGGTCAACCTCAGGAAACATATTAAACGGAAATACCGCTTCTTTTACCCCGACATAAGGAATATCCTTGTCAACAAGTACGGAAAAATCCTTTATCTTCTTACCGAGCATTATCTGCGTTGCTATGTTTGCCAAAGGTATGTTCTTTATCTTTGAAACCAGAGGCACTGTACGAGACGCCCTGGGATTTGCCTCTAATATATAGACCTTATCATCACATATAGCGTATTGTATATTCATAAGCCCTATGACGCCGAGCTCTTTACCTATCCTGGATGTATAATCCTTTATAGTGTCAAGATGTCCCTGCCCTATTGTTTTTGTGGGTATTGCGCAGGCTGAATCACCTGAATGAACGCCCGCGAGCTCTATATGCTCCATAACAGCCGCTACAAATGTATCTTCTCCATCGCAAAGCGCATCGACTTCCGTCTCTACGGCATGTTCGAGAAACCTGTCTATGAGCATGGGGTGCTCGGGGCTTACATCTATGGCTGCTGTGGCGTATCTTCTCAGCATCTCCTGATCATATACTATCTCCATGCCGCGCCCGCCTAACACAAAAGACGGCCTGACCATAAGAGGGTATCCTATCCTGTCTGCTATCTTTAAAGCTTCATCCAGAGACATGGCTGTCTCGCTTTCAGGCTGAGGTATATCAAGGGCTATCATCTTCTGCCTGAAACTCTCCCGGTCTTCAGCGAGCTTAATGCTCTCAGGCGTAGTGCCTAATATCTTTACCCCGTTATCCTTAAGCTCCTGCGCTATATTCAAAGGCGTCTGCCCTCCGAACTGCACAATAACACCTTCGGGTTTCTCCTTATCATATATGCTTAAAACATCCTCTACCGTCAAAGGCTCAAAATAGAGCTTATTGGATGTATCGTAATCCGTAGATACAGTCTCAGGGTTACAATTTACCATTATTGATTCATAGCCTGCGTCCTTAAGGGCAAATGCCGCGTGAACACAGGTATAGTCAAACTCTATGCCCTGGCCTATCCTGTTAGGGCCTCCTCCCAGTATCATTATCTTTTTGTTAGGGGATACATCCACGGAATCTTTCGCAATATAAGTAGAGTAGTAATACGCCGCGTTCTCAACACCGCTTACAGGGACAGCCTCGTAATTCTCGCGCTTACCAAGCGAAAGCCTTCTGTCTCTTACCTGCTTCTCTTTTACATTAAAGAGTCCGGCGATATACCTGTCGGCAAAACCCCACTCCTTTGCCTTTATAAGCTGTTTATCATCAATGTTATCCCAGCTTGACTTTAAAATCTCCTCTTCAAAATCAACAAGCTCTTTCATCTCTTTTATAAACCATCTGCCTATATGCGTAAGATTATAAAGGCTTTCAGCAGTCGCGCCTTTCCTTAAGGCTTCATACATGATAAATATGCGCTCGCTTGTAGGCGTTGACGCCAATTCAAGCAGCTTCTCAAGCGGGAGCTCTTTAAAGTTTTTAGCTCCTCCTAAACCGTATCTCTTTATCTCAAGCGAGCGGAGGGATTTCTGACAGGCCTCTTTGAATGTCTTTCCGATACTCATTACTTCTCCTACCGCCCTCATCTGGGTGCCGAGCATGTCTTTGACATTGGGGAATTTC
>CAZBMI010000029.1:0-10418 GCA_964492885.1 uncultured Planctomycetia bacterium
GGCAGTAGCGTATATGTCAGCGGCAGCCCTGGGAAGAGAGCATGTTTTCGCGGCTATTATGCCTTATGGTAAACTCTCTGATGAAGCTACAAGGCACGCCAGGAAGATAGCCTCTATGCTTGATATAAAGACAGAGCGCATAGATATATCCCCTATGGTGGACGCGTATTTTAAAAAGGTGAAGACATCTGACAATACAAGGCGCGGAAACAAGATGGCAAGGGAGAGAATGTCCATTCTTTATGACCTGTCCGAAAAATATAAAGCCCTTGTAATAGGAACTTCCAACAGGACTGAAATCCTGCTTGGTTACGGGACTATACACGGAGACTGCGCCTGCGCCCTTAACCCTATAGGCGGTCTCTACAAAAGCCAGCTAAAGAGCATTGCCAAGTATATAGGGGTACCTTCTTTTATACTGGATAAACCGCCGAGCGCGGGCCTTTGGCACGGCCAGACCGACGAGGATGAGCTGGGACACGCGTATGAAGACATAGATAAGCTTCTGTTCTTTATGATTGACAACAGCTTATCCGATAAACAGCTCGTGCAGAAAGGTTTTGACGGTGATTTTGTCCATGACATCAGGGAGAGAATAAAGAAGAATAAGTTTAAGTCAGAATTGCCGGTAATCGCGAAGTTATGATTTTGATATAAAAGCGATTACTTCTTTTGCCGCCCGCATGCTTGCCCCGGGCCTTCCCAGCGCGTTTTTAAGGCCCGCAAACTCTTTTCTTATAAGGCCCGCCATTTTATCATCACTAAGCAGCTTCTTCATATAAGATGCAATCTTTACAGGCGTTGCCTCGTATTGCAGGAATTCAGGCACCAGGTGCTTTTGGGCTACTATATTTACCAGTCCTATATAAGGCAGTTTTATCAGGTGTTTTGTCAGTATGTAGGTCAGGAAATTGGCTTTATATATAATTGCCATGGGGACATTAAGAAGAGCTGTTTCTAATGTGGCTGTTCCCGAAGCTACCATTGCGCAGTCGCATATGGATACGGCGTTATAGGTATTATCAATGATAAGCTTCACCGGCAGGCCGCTGTTTGATACCATGTCTTTTACAAGGTCTTTGTTTACCGTGGCAGCAACAGGCAGGATAAATTCTGTTTTAAAAACAGCTTCTTTCTTTAGCAGTTTAGCCGAATCGAGCATTATGGGAAGTATGTTGTTTATCTCGCTTTCCCTGGAGCCGGGTAAAATGCCGACTCTTTTTGCTTCCGGGTCAGACCCTGACCGCGATATTATCTCTTCTTTTGTGTAACCTGCTTTTACGGTATCCAGCAGAGGATGGCCTACGAATTCTACGTCTACCCCGTGAGCTTTGTATAATGCTTCCTCAAACCTGAAGAATACAAGCATCTTATCGACAAGCCTGCGTATAGTCTTTATGCGCCACAAGCCCCATGCCCATACCTGCGGGCTTACGTAGTATATGACAGGGACATTTAATTTCTTGAGTTGTTTTGCTATTCGCAGGTTGAACTCGGCGTAATCGATTAAGATGGCGCAGTCAGGCGGGTTCTGCTTGAGGTATCCGCATAGTTTGTTATATATCTTTTTAAGTTTAAGATAGTGCTTGAATAATCCCCCCGGGCCTATAAAAGCAAGGCGCACTATATTATCACGCAGTTTAACGCCTGCTTTCCGCATATTATCGCCGCCTAACCCGAAAAAGGATATCTCTTTATCAAGGGACACCACTTCCTTTACCAGATTAGCCGCGTGCATATCGCTTGATGCCTCGCCTGCTATTATAAGTATATTTTTCACGGCCTTATCTTTTTTAATATTTCGAGGGCAACGCTTAGGGCCTGGCGGCCTTCTTCACCGGAAGCCAAGGGTTTTTTTCCGGACCTTATGCACCCCAGGAAAGATGCTAACTCTTTTTGCAGCGGGCGTTCTTTTTTAATATCTATCTGCCGGGAGAGTATCTTGTTAAACCTCTTTTTATATATAATGGCGTCCTGTTTTATATAATCCAGGGATATATAAGCGTTTGGCTGAAACAGCCTTATCTTTCTTACGGCGTTTGCGGTAACGCGGCTTGCTGTTATGTTGCACACAGCGCCGTTTTGAAAAGTTATGCGCGCGTTGGCTATATCCTCATGCCGGGTAAGGACCTTTACCCCGACAGCCTCCACGTTTTTTATAGGAGATTTTATAAGCCATAACAGTATGTCTATATCGTGTATCATAAGGTCCAGGACAACGCCAACGTCTTTTATCCTCGGAGAAAAGGGCCCGAGCCTGTGGCATTCTACAAATTTTATGTCACCTTTTATTTTTAATATTGCCTCTACCGCGGCATTGAACCGCTCGACATGGCCGACGGCGAGAGTCAGGTTCTTTGACTTTGCTATATGCAGGAGCTCGTCAGCCTCCTTAACCGTCTGCGTGATGGGTTTTTCTATAAGCAGGTGTATGCCTTCGGAAAGAAGTTTTTTGGCTATTTTGTAATGGGACCTTGTCGGTACCGCTATGCTGGCAGCGTCAATTTTGCCTATTAGCTTTGTGTAGTCTTTAAAGCCTTTTACGTTAAGCTTCCTGCTTATGCCGGAAAGTCTCTTTGGGTCTGTATCGCATATACCAGCAAGTTCCACGTCTTTCATGGATGAATATATACCGGCGTGTATTGAGCCTAACGAGCCCGTTCCTATGACAGCAACTTTCAGCTTATCCATAAATACCCCTTTTTCCTTTGCGTATTTACCATTATATCACTTCAGTGCCCATGCGGTCAATTACCCATTTTTTCAAGGTATTTTTTACTACAGAATATCTGCAATGTTTCGGGGCTTGAAGTAATTTCGCAGGAACGTTCGCAAGCCCCAGCGAGACTTGCTCACTCTGCTTTTCTGCTCATCCACACAGTTTAGCACCATGGAAAAACACGGAGCGAGCAATCCACGGTGGGGATTGCGAGAGTTTTTGCGAAGGTTGCCCCAAGGCGCTGTTTTAGAAATGCGTGCTCGACAAGCAGGTATGTGTATGATACAATATAAAACTAATATTTGATACATAGGGTAAATAATATGCAGAACTATATAAGGCTCATAAAATATGTAAAGTCGCATTTATGGGTATTGGTTGTAGCAGCTGTATTTATGGTGCTTTCATCGCTTCTTCAGCCTATATCTCTGGGCGGGTTTATACCTTTTATCGATAAAGTAATGATAGGAAAGGATATTGTCATACCCGGCGACAATGTCCCGGTCTTTATAACCGATATCGCCTCCAGGATAAACAGCATGCCCAGGGTGAAGCTTTTGGGCGCGTTTATACTCTTTTATATAATACTTTTCAGCTTGCGGGCGCTGTTTATCTATTGCCAGCAGTTTTTAATGAGAGAGGTAAGCCAGAGGGTTGTGCGCGACATGCGCAATCTTCTATACGATAAACTCTTAAGCCTATCCATGAATTTTTACTCCCACTCAAAGACAGGCACGTTAGTCTCGAGGATTACCTATGATACCACCATAATCCAGGACGCGGTCTCAGAAGGATTAACAGACCTTATCTGGCAGTCTTTGCAGTTTATATTCTCACTTGTTATGGTAGTCTGCATAGCGGTTTTCTTCCGCGTAAATATAATGTTTATATTTATAGCCTTAATTGTAACGCCGCTTATCATAATTCCTCTTGTGCAGATCGGCAAACGCTTAAGGCAGATAAGCAAGAAGTCACAGGAGTCCATGGCGGGAATAAACAATATACTATATGAATCCGTCGCGGGCATAAGAATAGTAAAAGGCTTCTGCATGGAAGAGTATGAAAGAGAGAAGTTCAGGTCGCAGAATCAATACTTTAAAAATATGGTGATGAAATCGAACAAAAGGATACTGGCAGTCAGCCCGTTAACAGAACTTGTTACAATGATATCAGCGATGATAATCCTGTGGCTCGGAGGCCAGCAGGTAATATCAGGGGCACTGACAATAGGCACGCTTACAGTCTTTTCATTATCAGTCCTTTCATTGTCCAGGCCCATAAACAGATTGAGCAGGGTGCACAACGTGAACCAGCAGGCGCTTGCGGCCGCCTCCCGCATATTCAGCATGCTCGATGAGAAGGTTGCTGTAGAAGACTCAAAAAACGCGAAAGACCTCGTGCCTATACAAAAAGATGTTGTCTTTTCTGACGTGAGCTTCAGGTATACGGATATCGATGTCCTTAAGGATATCAATTTTAAGGCAAAGGCAGGTGATATAGTGGCTTTTGTAGGCCCGAGCGGGGCAGGCAAAACTACGCTTATAAGCCTGATCGCGCGTTTTTATGACCCTGAAAAAGGGCGTGTCACCATAGACGGTGTTGACCTAAGGGGCGTTACCTTAAAATCACTTCGCAGGCAGATAGGCATTGTCACGCAGGATACAGTACTGTTTAATGATACGGTATCCGCTAACATAGCGTATGGCAATAAAGATATTGATATGGACAGGGTTATAGAGTCTGCAAAGACATCGAATGCCCATAATTTTATAATGAAGATGCCCCAACAGTATAATACTATTATCGGGGAAAGGGGTTTTAAGCTTTCAGGCGGCGAAAAGCAGAGGCTTGCCATAGCGCGCGCCGTATTTAAGAACCCGCCTATGCTCATATTTGATGAAGCGACCTCACAGCTGGACTCTGAATCAGAGAAGCTTGTGCAGGAGGCAATCGACAGGCTAATGGAAGGAAGAACCGTATTCGTGATAGCCCACAGGCTCTCTACCATAAAACATGCTGATACGATTATAGTTATGGAAAACGGCAGGATAATAGATTCAGGCAGGCATGAGGAGCTTATAGAAAGAGGGGGCCTTTATAAGAAGTTATACACAATGCAGTTTGAGAGCTTTTAGGCATAAAATTGCTTGCAAGTTATGATTTTTATGATATAATCTATGTTTATTCTCAGAATGCTTTTTAAGGCATATTGAATTCAAAAAGGAGGCAATAAATTGGTTAGCGACATAATGAAACAACTTTTAGAAGCAGGTGTCCATTTCGGGCACCAGACAAAGAGGTGGAATCCGAAGATGGCGCAGTTTATATTCGGGCAGCGAAACGGCATATACATAATAAACCTCGAAAAGACAGCTGCCAGCCTTGAAGCTGCGTGTGATTTCTTGAGAAATATTACATCAAAGGGAGAATCAGTGCTTTTTGTGGGCACCAAAAAACAGGCAAAGGACGCTGTCATAGAGGAGTCCCAGCGCTGCGGCATGTTTTCGGTGACAGAGAGGTGGCTCGGGGGACTTATGACGAACTTCAGCACCATACGCGGCAGTGTAAAGCGAATGAAGGAGCTGGAGGAGATGAAAGCAGACGGAAGGGCAGACGTGCTTACAAAAAAAGAACGCGCCGGCCTTGACAAGGAATGGGCAAAACTTCACAAGAACTTAGCGGGCGTCGCGGAGATGCAGAAACTTCCCGGGGCTGTGATTATAATAGACCCTAAAAAGGAGGATGCCGCGACAAAAGAGGCGAAAAAACTCAATATCCCGATAACAGCCCTGATTGATACAAACTCAGACCCTGATGTAATAGATTATCCTATACCGGGCAACGATGACGCGATAAGGGCGATAAAACTTGTCCTTACCATTCTTACCGACAGTATAATAGAGGGCAGGAAGAAGAAGTCTGTTGAAGGCAGCAAGCAGGAGAAGCAGGATGAGGAAGAGGCAGTAAAAAAATAAATTAATACAGAGAGGGGAATTCATAGAGATATGTTAGATAAAGTCAAACAATTAAGAGAAAAGACAAACGCCGGTATGATGAACTGCAAGGCAGCCCTTAAAGAGGCAGACGGCGATATAGAGAAGGCTATAGATATTTTGCGCAAAAAAGGCATAAGCCTGGCGAGTAAGAAGTCTTCACGCGCTGCCAAAGAAGGGCTTATTGCCTCATATATCCATAACAACAGCAAGATAGGCGTTATGCTTGAGTTAAACTGCGAGACCGATTTCGTCGCGCGGAATGAAGAGTTCCGGAAATTCGCGAAAGAGCTTACAATGCAGATAGCTGCCTCCAGCCCCAAATACCTTACCATGGATGAGGTAACTGAAGATGACTTAAGCAGGGAAAAAGAGATAATAAAAGAGCAGAATAAGAACAAGCCTGCTCACGCCTTAGATAAGATAATGGAAGGTAAGCTCAACAGCTATTACCAGGAAGTGTGCCTGCTTGAGCAGCCTTATATAAAAGACCCGAAGGTTTTCATAAAGGACCTGTTGACGGAAGTTATATCAAAGACAGGCGAGAATATAGTAATAAAGAGGTTTACGCGTTACCAGCTGGGTGAGACCGCGTAAAAGTTTATTCCCAAAATATACCCTGCTATACCGATGTATAAGAGAATAATATTAAAATTAAGCGGTGAGTCGCTTCAAGGCGCAAGCGGTTATGGTATTGATATCATAACAACACGCTCGATAGCCTCGCAGATTAAAAAGATACATAAGATGGGCGTTGAGGTGGCTGTTGTAATAGGCGGGGGCAATATATTACGCGGAGCAGAAGCCGCGAAAAGCGGGACAGATAAATCAACCGCGGATTACATGGGTATGCTCGCTACGGTTATAAACGGGATGGCTTTGCAGGATGCCCTTGAAAAGGAAGGTGTATTCACCAGGGTGCAGACCGCCATAGAGATGAGGCAGATAGCAGAGCCTTATATAAGAAGGCGGGCGATACGTCATCTTGAGAAAAAGAGAGTTGTTATATTCGTAGGCGGCACAGGCAATCCTTATTTTACAACCGATACTACAGCGGCATTAAGAGCCGCGGAAATAGGGGCTGATGTTATATTAAAGGCAACCAAAGTCGACGGTGTTTATTCCGCGGATCCTCTTAAACATAAGAACGCCAAGAGATATAAGAGGCTAAAGTATATAGATGTCCTTAAAAAAGACCTTAGAGTTATGGACGCTACTGCGATAAGCCTGTGCAGGGAACATAATATTCCGATTATGATATTTGACCTGTTCTCCAAAGGTAACCTTAAGAAGGTTGTGGAGGGCAAGAATATAGGTACTATAGTAGAAGGCAGGAGGCGATAGATGAATTCGGTAAAAGAGGTAATCCGCTCTGCGGAAGAGAAGATGAAAAAGGTTATAGAAGCCACGAGAAGAGAATTTGCTTCTGTAAGAACAGGAAGGGCATCCACATCTCTGGTAGAAGGCATGCACATAGATTACTACGGAACCCATACCCCGCTTAAACAACTTGCTAACATATCCGCCCCTGATGTAAAGCTTATAGTTATACAGCCATGGGACCCTTCAAGCCTGCCTGCTATTGAAAAGGCCATACAGCAGAGCAACATCGGCGCGATGCCTACTAATGACGGTAAGGTTATACGCATAAATATTCCGCCTCTTTCAGAGGAGCGACGCGAGGAACTTATAAAGATAACAAAACAAATGGCAGAAGACGGCCGTGTTTCCGTAAGGACAGTGCGCCGTGATGCCAATGACCACGCCAAGAAACTGGAGAAAGATAAGCTCGCTACGGAAGATGAGGTATTTAAGGCTCACGAAGATATACAGAAGCTTACTGACAAGTATGTAAAGGATATTGATTCCATTCTTGCCGAAAAAGACAAAGAGCTGATGGAAGTATAATGAGACTTCAGTTTACGCAATTGCGTAAACTGTTAGACGGATTATATCCTGAGCGAGCCATTGCAAGCGGCGAGCCGAAGGATCTAATACAATTTTGCCCCGCTAACTCAGCTGGAAGAGTAACGCCCTTTTAAGGCGTGAGCCGTTGGTTCGAATCCAACGCGGGGTACCAGTCAGCAAACAGCCTATGGCAGATAGCAAATTGCCATAGGCTGTTTTCGTTTTAGGGGACGGTCCTGAAGGGGACACCCTTAAGCACAAAATTCTTGCTTTTTTCTTTATTTTTTAAAATGTTCTTGTTTGACTTAAGCCTAAAATTTAGCTATACTGATATAAAATGGGTTATTATAAGCTTATTGAACATACCGCGGATTTGGGTATCAATGTCCGGGGAGATAGCACTGATTCCCTTTTTATCAATTCCGCCTCAGCCATGTTTGACCTGATAGCAGGCATAGAGTTTATAAAACCTGTTAAGGCTGTTAAGGTAGCCGCGGATGCCAAAGATATAGATGAACTGCTTAAGAACTGGCTTTCCGAATTATTATATTTCTTTAATGTAAAGAACACTCTTTTTAGCGGGTTTGAGATAGAGAAGCTTAGCGATGAAAGTATTATATCCATTGCAAAAGGAGAAAACATAGACAAAAACCGCCACAACCTAAAGCGTGAAATCAAAGCTGTAACGTTTCATAATCTCGGTATACGCAGACAGGGTGATAATTTTTCAACTGATATAATATTTGATGTATAGTGTATTGATATGAAAAGTACTTATACAGGCCCTTTGGAGAGGATAGATAGTTACCGTTTTCGCATACCAAAGTCGTATATGGAAAGCATGCGAGTTGACGGAGTTATATACGCAAGCGATAAGCTTATCGATTCGATAAAAGATGATAACGCTTTAGAACAGGTTGCCAATGTCGCTACACTTCCCGGGATACAGAGATACTCGCTGGCGATGCCTGACATACACTGGGGATACGGTTTTTCCATAGGCGGGGTTGCTGCCACTGATGTTGAAAATGGCGGTGTTATATCGCCGGGCGGCGTTGGATATGATATAAACTGCGGGGTAAGGCTCTTAAGGACATCACTTTCAAAAAAGGATATAGTGCCTAAACTTAAAGATATTGTTTACGCTCTTTACAACAGCATTCCTTCCGGCGTAGGCTCAAAAGGCGATATCAAAGTAAGCAGGAGAGAAGAAGAAAGCATTCTTATAAAAGGCGCAGGATGGGCACTGTCTAAGGGGTATGCGACAGAATCTGATATAGAGCATACCGAGGAGAAAGGCGCTATGGAGGGTGCTGACCCCGATTCTGTATCAGAAAGGGCTTATGAGCGCGGCAAGGCACAATCAGGAACACTCGGCTCAGGCAACCACTTTATAGAGGTCCAGGCAGTAGATGAGGTCTATGATAAAAAAGCTGCCGGAGTTTTTGGTATTTCGAAAGACCAGGTTGTAGTTATGCTGCATTCAGGCTCGCGCGGTTTTGGTTACCAGATATGTGATGATTATGCCAAAAAAATGGTTCACACACTATCAGAGTATAATATTAATGTTCCTGACAGGCAGCTTGCCTGCGCTCCTTTAAATTCAAAAGACGGAAGACGTTATTTCAGCGCGATGAAATGCGCCGCGAACTACGCCTGGAACAACAGGCAGTGCCTTATGCATCTTGTAAGGCAGGCCTTTGAAAAGCTGTTTAAACAGAGTTTTCAGTCACTCGGAATGTCGCTTGTCTATGATGTTGCGCATAATATCGCAAAGCTTGAAAAGCATGTTATAGACGGCAAAGAGAAGCTTTTATGCGTGCATCGCAAAGGCGCTACCAGGGCATTCGGGCCGGGCAATAAGCAAGTGCCTGAGGGATATAGAGAGGTTGGCCAGCCTGTTATTATTCCCGGAGATATGGGCACATGCTCATACCTGCTTGCCGGCACCCAGACCGCTATGGATGAGACATTCGGAACAACCTGTCATGGAGCAGGCAGGCGCTTATCAAGAAAAGCCGCTTCACGCAATTACACATCAGCAGGCATAATAAAGACACTCGAAGAAAAGGGAATAGCGCTTATGGCCGCTGGAAAGGCAACAATAGCTGAAGAAGCTCCCGAGGCCTATAAGGATATAGATGATGTAGTATGCGCTGTAGAAGGCGCTGGCATATCAAAAAAGGTCTGCAGGATGAGGCCGATGGCTGTGCTAAAAGGATAAGAAAAAGCCCAAAAAAGGGGGTTAGGTGATAATATGCTTGATATAAAGTTCATAAGAGAGAATCCAGACAGGGTAAAAGAAGCCATAAAAAACAGGAACATGCAGATTGACATAGATGGACTGCTTAAGCTTGACAAGGAGCGCAGGGACCTGCTGGTAGAGGTAGAGTCCCTTAAGAACCTAAGAAACACCGAGTCTGATGAGATAGCCTCTCTTAAGAAGCAGGGTAAAGACGCCAGCGTAAAGGTCTCTAAAATGAAGGAAGTATCCCAGAAAATCAAGGAAATAGATACCAAAGTGGGGGGTATTAATACAAAAATACAGAATATTGTCATTATAATCCCTAATATTCCTGATTCAAGCGTGCCAATAGGCCCTGACGCAGGCACAAACAAGGTTGTAGAAGACTGGGGCAAACTGCCTAATTTTAACTTTAAACCATTAAACCACATAGAGTTAGGTGAAAAATTAGGCATTATGGACTTCCCGGTCTCATCCAAGCTCTCAGGAACAGGATTCTTCTTCTTTAAAGGCCAGGGCGCTATGATGATAAGGGCTCTTATCAACTTTATGC
>CAZBMI010000030.1:0-10402 GCA_964492885.1 uncultured Planctomycetia bacterium
TATCAGCGTCTTTTACCGTCTCTTTTCTTCTTCTCTGGGAACCGGCTGTCTCTATATCCTTTACTTTCTCGTCTTTTTTTAAATACTCAATAAGCGGGGCCGTAATCTGTTGCGCGAGAGCAAGATTCATCCTCTTTGCCCCTTGGCCTTCAAGCCTTCTTATGCCGTCTATTATAAGCTCTTCGGTCTTTTTCCCGAAACCCGAAAGGGTTTTTATTTTTCCTTCTTCTGCCGCTTTTTTCAGGCCCTTCACGCTGTAGATATTAAAATTATCGTAAATTGCTTTTATCCTTTTAGGGCCCAGTCCTGAAATGGCCATGAGTTCGCTTAGTCCTTTTGGCATCTGCTTTTGCAGGCGCGTCAAAAGAGGAAGAGTTCCTGTTTTTACTATTGTTCTTATTTTCCCGGCCAGGTCCTTTCCGATGCCAGGAAGCTCGGACAAGTCCTTATCCTCTTTTAGCATCTTTGAAACGCTTTTCGAAAGTCCACCCACGGTACGCGCGGCGTTACGGTAAGCCCTTATACGAAAGGGATTTTCACCTTTTATCTCAAGGAAATCCGCTACCTTGTCGAGTATCTCCGCTATTGCCGCGTTGTGAATTGACATATCAACGCCCTTTTTTATGCCATTTATCATCCCGGCCTTTACGGTATTTTTTCTTAACAGCCGCCCAGGCGACTTTGTTGGCGGCTGCGTCACGGCTTATCTTTCCGCGCCTTGATTCCTTCTGCCTGTATTCATCCCAAGCGCTATTGAATGCTTTTACGTATATACTTTGCGCGTGTTCCGGAAGTTTTTCTTTCAGGCTTTTTGAAAGGCTCTTTTTTGTTTTAGGCATATCTGCTCCTTATCATCTTTTTAAGTTCATCCGCGTTATGCGCGGCATATGCTGACTCGTCATTATCAAAATAGCAGTAAACATCCTTTCCCGCTTTTTCGCATTCTTTTAAAAACCCGGCTATTGAGCGCAGCTTCGCCTTGCTGTATTTACCCTTGTAAGCGCTTTCCGGGCCATGCAGCCTCATATATACAAAATCGGCTGTTATCTTTTGCGGTGATTTTGTTTGTGCCAATTCATAAATACAAAAAGCTATACCATGCTTGGACAATATGCCAAATACCTCTTCATTAAACCAATCCTCATCTCTGAACTCAAAAGCGTATCTGTGTTTTTTAGGCAATACTTTGATAAAAGCCTCCAGGCGGACCGGATTACATCTCCACTTAGGAGGAAGTTGAAAAAGAACCGGCCCGGCCTTTTTCCCCAGGTTATCTATCCTTGCGAAGAATCTTCGCGTGCTCTTCTTAGGGTCTTTGAGCTTTTTCATATGGGTTATATAACGGCTTGCCTTTATCGAGAAGATAAAATCACGCGCTACGCTGTACTTCCATTGTAAAAGAGTCTTCTTTTTCGGCAATTGATAAAAAGAATTATTTATTTCTACCGTCTCGAATATACCTGTATAATACCTGAGCATGCCGGGACCGGTTATGCCTTCCGGATAAAATTTTTTTATCCAATGTTTATAATTCCATCCGGATGTTCCTATATGAATATGCACTTATTATGCCTTTCCGGTTTATGAATCGGAAGCGCGAGATTAAACATAAGAGCCTCTTTGCGTATCTCGTTTCTTAGTGCCTCCCGCGCTTCCTTTAAAAAAGCCTTAGTATGCCCAGTGCTCGAAGGTGCCGTAATAATACGTAGGATAATATTCTCTCCCTTCATAAACTGTCAGGCGGCTTTTAACCTTTCTCGCTCCTCCTTCAAAGGCATTTGCTATAGCCGTATTCAGCTCCTGCCAGCTGTCAACCTTACCTGTTAAGGTGGCTACTCCTTCCTCAACAGATACGTCTATATCAGCGCCGTCAACAAAGAAATTCCAGAAAAACTCATTATCTATGGATTCTTTTATAAAGTCATCCCTTGCCCATGACCAGCTGTTATTGACAACCAGATTATTATCAACCTCGACAACACCGAAAATGCCGGCTGCGACATCTTCTGCCCATTCTCTTTCGTAATAGTTATTTACCGTACCGTATAAATAGGCTTTCTGGTTTATAACCTCAACACCGAAATCGTATCTCGCCAGGGTTGTGTCTCTAAGCAGGGCCTCCTGCACCTTCTCTTCGATTTCAGCGTCCGAAGCAGGAAAATCCGGACGGACCTTCAAGTAGTTGCTCACCTTCCACACTCCTAATGTGTTCATCGCGTCTTTCTCGGCGCTCATTTTGGCCGTAAGGTTATCAACTACGCCTGAGAGGGTAACGGCTCCGTTTGCGGCTGAGACGTTTATATTGAAAGAATATGTCCTCGGGTCATACAAGAGGGCTTCTTTAACGGCTTTTTCTATTTTCGAATCCGGCTTTGTCACAAATTTATCCTCTCGCCGCATCTTATCGCGAAGCCACCATTTTACCTCAAGATTATTCTTCACGCTTTTGACCCCGTTGACCCATGAAACCACATAGGCCCGGCCTTTTTCAGACGCGCTGCCTACGCTCCCGCTTAAGACCACCTTGCCGTTATTGACACTCACGCTGATTAACCCTTCATTTATGTAAGGGTCGCTTTCAAGACGCCTTTTTATTTCCGGCCTTATTTCCTCATCAGGCCTTACGGAAACATAGCTAATGGCAATCTGGTTTTTAATATCCCTGACACCTTTTACGCCTTTGGCGACTTCAGCGGCAAGCTGTTTTTCAGCCCATGATTCTACGTCTCCTTCGAGCGTAACGACACCGTTTTCTACGCTTACTTTTATCTCATATGAATCTGCCGCCGGATCCATAAGAATAGCTCTTGCAGCATCGGCTTTTATTTTTTCATCGGACCTTTTAACCGGCTTTACATTTATCCTGTCAATAACCGCTTTTACCCCCTTAATGCTTTCAGCTATCTCTACCGCGCGTTCTTTGGCAAGAATATTATCTATCGAACCTTTCAGCGTGACTATACCATCAGCTGTCTGAACATCCACAAGGTGGGCTGACACAGACTCGTCAAAAAGAAACTGCTTTTCTATGGCCTGCATTATTTCGCTGTCCTTAATCTCCTCGCGCGCGAAAAGCGCCCCTGAGAATAAAAGCACCCCGGCTAAAACGGATAAGAACAGGGCTGTGCATTTCCGGCTATATATGGCTTTTCTCATCTTTTTATTCCTCCTTTCATTTTTTGTATTTTTTTCTTCGGAAACTTATCTATATTCACCCGCCTTTGGTAATTAAAAAGCGGGATTTCTCCTTTTTTTATTATCTAAAATATCAATAAATCACGCAATTGGGCCTTTCCTGTTTATATTGACTTATTTCTACCTTCAGGGGCTTATACCGAGTAATTCTCTTATGCCCAGGCCGAGGACAAAATTAAAAACAGCCACGCCCATTCCTATTGATATCATGGGGATAAATCTTTTTCTGAAAGATACCCCTTTCGCGACAGAGACATAAAAATTAAAAAGGGCTATGACAAAGACAGCAACCAAAAGCGATACAGCCAAATTAAAAAAGGGGTTGACGTGTATAAGGAAAGGCAATATTAAAAGCGCGACTATTATAAAATATACCACTCCTGTGTAAACAGACGCCTTGACGGGATTCTTGTCTCCTTTATCTATTGTAGAAAGATATTCCGAACCTGCCAGAGAGAAGGCCCCTGCAACGCCCATTATCAGGCCGGCGGCGGCAATAAGCTTTGCCTCCTGCAGCGCGAAAGTAAAACCCGCGAGTCCGCCTACAAGCTCGACTAAGCCGTCATTCAGGCCCAATATCATAGAATCGGTATATTTCATCTTTTCCTCGTCTATCAATTTCAGAATATCGAGCTCTTCTGCCTCGCCCTTTCTTATAAACTCTTCGGAGTCTCCGTCAAAAGCCTTGAGTTTACGATACGCCTGCATGGTAAAGCTTTTTTCATTCTCCATAAGCCTCAAGGTAAAACTGGGGCCCAATATTCTTGCCATCAAAAAATACAGCGATACTTTTATTCTCCTGGGACTTGCGTCCCGGCCCGTAAGCCGCTTCCAGAATTCATATTGAGATTTTTCGCGTCCGGCAATACTTTGCAGTATATCCCTGTTCTTCTTTTTTTTCGCTATAGCGCTTAGCTTTCTATATATCGCGTACTGAGTAATCTCTCTCTTCTGCATCCGGCAGGCGGCTTCTTGTATTTTTTTCTCCGAAATCATCTCTTCTGCTTTCTTCTTATAAATTTATCGACTTCCATAACGAAAATAACAGATAAAGCTGCGCCGATTACCTGGACCCATGTAATGATATCCAGGGGCTGCGTATGGAATATATATTGCAGTGCCGGTATATATAATACGCAGACCTGCGCGCCTATCGAGATAAAAAGGCTTATAAATAAAAACGGGTTGGAGAAGAGCGGCATTGTAAAAACCGATTTTTCGAACGAACGCGAGTTTAAAACGTGGAAAAGCTGAAAAAAGACAACCGTATTAAAGGCGACTGTCCTGGCAAAAGGCAGACTTGCTCCTTCCTGCAATTTAAACCAAAATAAAAAGAGAGTGCCTATTGTCATAGTCATCCCGATAAGGAAAAGCCGTTTAAGTACGAATGTATTAATGATATGCTCTTCGGGGTTTCTCGGTTTTTTTCGGGAAATATCCTTTTCGCCGGGCTCATAGGCAAGGGCTATGTCCTGCAAGCCGTTGGTAACGAGGTTTACCCATAAGATTTGGGTTGCCAAAAAAGGAAGCGGTAAATTAAGAAATAATCCTATGATAATCATGCTGGAAACTCCTACAGCCGTTGCCAATAGAAAAAAGACGACCTTTCTTATATTCTCAAATATTACCCTTCCGACTTTCACTGCCTCGAATATAGTCGCGAAATTATCGTCCTTAAGCACCATATCCGAAGCCTCTCTCGCTACATCCGTACCTGTAGTGCCCATCGAAACGCCTATATTGCCTCTTTTTAAAGCAGGGGCGTCGTTTACCCCGTCACCCGTGACAGCTACGATATGATTCTTTTCCTGCAACACCTCTACTATGCGCAGTTTGTGACTGGGTGAAACCCTCGCGTAGACACGTATATCTTCGGCTTTTTCCCGCAAAAAAGATTCACCCCCTGAATCAAGTTCTTTCCCGTCAGTTACTATAGCCCCTTCTTCTAATATGCCTATATTATCTGCGATAGCGCGAGCCGTAATTTTGTGGTCTCCTGTAACCATTACTGTTTTTATGCCGGCTCTCTTTGTGTCATCGATGGCCCTAACAGCGCTTTCTCTAGGGGGATCAATAATACCCTGAAAGCCCAAAAAGTTCAGCCCGCGGGTCGATTCTCCGGCAAGATTTACTTCTTCCTTTGAGCCGGACCTGCCCAGATCTTTTGAGGCAAAGGCGAGAACCCTTAATCCGTTGTTTGCCATTTCTTCATAGACTTTATGCAAACGTTTCTTGTCTTGCGCGTTTGAAAAACTTAATATCTTTTCCGGCGCGCCTTTTAGGAATAAAATATTGGAATTATCTTTTTTTCTAAGGACAGCCATGTATTTTCTGTCCGAACTAAACGGAATCTCATCTATATGCGCGTATTCTTTCCGGGCCTGGTCTATGTCAAGGCCGTATTTCTTCGCGGAGACCAAAAGGGAGCCTTCGGTCGGGTCTCCTTCCACCTGCCATTGAGCATCCTCCTTATAGAGTCCGGCTGAATTGCAAAGTAATCCTGTAAGCAAAAGTTTTTTCAAGTCCGCGTCATTATCTATATCTTTACCGTCTTTTGTGATGCCGCCTTTAGGGGTGTATCCGCTGCCGTTTAGATTAAAAGTCTTTCCGTTTGCGTATGCTTTTGTTACAGTCATCCTGTTCTGGGTTATGGTGCCTGTCTTGTCTGAACAGATATAATCACAGCTGCCGAGGGTCTCTACGGCTATGAGCTTTCGTATGATAGCGCGCCTATCGGCCATTCTCTTCATGCCTATGGCCATGGTTATGGTTATTACTATCGGCAGGCCTTCGGGTATTACAGATACCGCCATACTTATGGAAAACAAAATCATTTCCGTTACGGGCTTAGATTTTATAAGTCCGATGAGAAATACAAAAATTGCCAAACCCACCGAAATAAGTCCTACGATTTTGCTGAAATCCGCGAGCCTTTTCTGAAGAGGAGTCTTTTCTTTCTTGGTGGCGCTTACTTCCTCTGATATCTTGCCTAACTCGGTTTTACCCGCCGTATGAACGACCACGCCTTTTCCCCTGCCGCGGACTATCACGCTGCCCATAAAAAGCATGTTCTCCTGGTCCGCGAGCTGGACATTATCATCTTTTATTGCATCTTTGGTCTTCTGCGCAGGATGAGATTCTCCGGTAAACATCGATTCGTCGGCGTGAAGGTCCTTGGCCTCAAAAAGCCTTACGTCCGCCGGGACCCTGCTGCCCGATGATAATACGATTATGTCTCCTGGCACAAGGCCGCTCGCGTCTATCTTCTCGCTTTCGGAATCTCTTATAGCCGTGGCCTTGGGGCTTGTCAAATTCCTTATAGCCTGCATGGCTTTCTCTGCCTTGAATTCCTGAAAAAATCCCACTACGGCATTTATAAGGACAACAGCCAGGATAACCCACATATCAATGTACTCATCAATGAAGAAAGTAAATACCGCGGCAAGCAGAAGTATATATATAAGGGGGTCTTTGAATTGGGCCAGAATAAGCCCGGTGACGGATATCTTTTTATCTTTTTTTAAATCGTTTCTGCCGTATTTTTTTAATCTCTTTTCCGCCTCTTCGCGCGAAAGCCCTTTATCTGCTGTATCCAGCTCCCTGAATATCTCCTTTATCTCTTTTTTGTAATACATGCGGCCTCTACGTAAACACAGAAACCCCGCCCTGAAGAGGCGGGGCTTGTCTGCTATCTTAGATGTTATGTGATTTCTATCTTTTTACCCTTTTCCATGTGAACTTTCTTTTTAGGGAACCTGACCTTTATAACCCCTTTTTCACATGTGGCGTCTGCCTTATCTACATCAGCGTAAAGGGGGCAGGCTCAAGCTTCTCTGAAAAGTGCCCGTGTGGTGCTCTTTTTGGTAAAAATCCTTCTTCTTTACTTCTTTCTCTTCGGACTTTTCACCTGTGATAGTAAGGACATTTTCGTTTATGCTTATGCTGACGTCTTTTTTATCGCAGCCCGGCACGTTTGCCTTAATTACTACCTCATTAGTCGTCTCGTACATATCCACTTCCGGCCTCCATAAACCAAATTTCCCTTTCCACAGGGAGGGTATTTTTTCCGCTATGGGATGTTTTGAGAAGAAATCGCTGAACATATCATCCATGGACTTTTTAAAAGACATCATCTCATCCATAAAAGGATCCCATTTTGATAAGGCCTTGTTTTTCTTTTTCCTTGCCATAGCTATCCTCCTTTCTTTTTTATGCTTATCACTCGTGTCCGAATTAACTGAGGGGTGTGCATAATTCATAATATGTCATTGCGAGGAGCAATAGCGACGAAGCAATCCCCTCCCGAGATTGCTTCGCTCACTTTGTTCGCTCGCAATGACGGTAATTTGAACAGCTATGATGCTTATTACAATTAATTATCGCATCTGCGGTAAGAATCCGCAATTGGCGTTTGCCTGTTTATATTGACTTTTTTCCGCCTGCTTGGCTGGGCCATTCGTTAATTGAAACTCTCTTTGTATACGTTTAAGATTTCGACACTCTCTTAAACGCTCCTTACTGAACATTTCAGCTAAAAAATCAACTATCAAAAGTTCCTTCGAGCTGCATACAAAAAAAGCAGGAAATAATTTTTTATGAAAGAGTCTCTGGGGCAAGAAATATCCTCTTCGAAGAAACAGCAGGTAACGATTTCTTGTATGTGGGAGATTTTTTTTAAGCATGAAACGCATTTAATGCTATCCGGTTCTTTCATGTCACGACCTAGATGTTATAAATACTTCTTTATTCTTTCCAGTATTTTATCGGAGGCAGCCTTATCTCCTCTCGCGCCTACCCGAATTTCTATCCGGACCGATTTTTTCGTAACCGGGCGGATATCAATCCATACCTTACTGCCATCGCTATATTCGCTAATTATTTGCGCGACAGCATCAGATCTTGTCTCTTTTTCTACGCGCATGTCAAGAGAATCCAGGGCATTTTTTGACGCCTCAATCGTTTGCTCATATGGCGCATCTATTTCGCTGCTTAGTTTGCCGGAAAGCCATGCTGCTGTTCCGACCCCGCCTGCCGCTCCTGCGAGTACTGCAGCGCATCCGCATAAATTGATTGCCAAAAACGCAGACAATACTATAACGCTTATCTGCCGCAACATTTCTCATCCCTCCTTTCTATGTATATTATAAAGACACCTCACTGGCTTGTTAAAACAGCTTTTTTGTTTACTAGCACTGCTTATAAATCTATTACGGCGGGCATATTCTTTTGTCGGGTTACCCGTTGTAATTTAAATGTCACTATTTTGCAGTATATCCTCCGTCTATAACCAGTTCGCTGCCCGTTACGAATTTCGATTCATCGCAAGCCAGATACAATACAGCGTAGGCTATATCCTCAGGCTCACCAACATGGCCTAACGGATGAAGATTACTTATATCTTTTTTGAATTCTTCTGTGCTTTCCCCGGATTCCTGCGCAAGTTTTTTCACCAACGGAGTCCATATATAACCGGGGTGAACGGAATTGACCCGGATGTTTTTGGGAGCGTAAAAAAGTGCGTCAGTTTTAGTCATAAGCCTAACTGCGCCTTTGGAAGCATGATAAGGAGGGATATCAGGAGCGCCTATTATGCCGTATATGGAAGAAACATTGATAATACTGCCCCTGCCGGCAGCCTGCATATAGTTTATAGCATGTTTTGTGCAGAGAAACACCCCTTTTACGTTTATTGCCATAACCTTGTCCCACTCCTTCTGGCTTAGCTCATGGGTAGGCTTGTTAGCGCCGCTGATACCTGCGTTATTAACAAGAATATCTATACTTCCGAATTTTTCATTTATTTCTTTAAATACTTTTGATATATTCTGTTCATCAGAGACGTCTAAATGCCAGAAACCGGCCTCACCGCCGGATTCTTTTATTTCTTTTGCTAATTCGTCTCCTTCTCTATCCAGGATATCGGTAACAGCTACCTTTGCTCCTTCTCGGGCGAGGACAACGGCTGTCTCCCTTCCGATGCCAAGGGATGAACCTGTGACAATAGCTGTTCTATTTTTTACTCTCTCCATATCTAATCTCCTTTCGTTTCTCCAATCTCTCCGGCTTATATTAAAGGCTTAGGTTTATTTGATGTACCAGCTGTATTTTATTCTTTATGCTAAAAAAGGCAATAGGTGGTTTCCGCTTTTTATAGACTTTTGTCTAGTTCAAGGATAAATAAAAAATGCCTCATTTTAAACTTCTTTAAAAAATTTAAAACTCAATCTTTCCTCCGCCTCCCCATCCGTATTCTGAATGCCATTGACCAACAAGAGAGATGTTTTTGTTGATTCTATAAGAAACTCCGGCTTTACCTTCCCACTTTTCAAGCGTGTCGTATTCGGTTTCCCCAAAAAGCTCAATACGAGGTGTAATGGTTAATTCGCGCTCAAGCATAAATCTCCACTCACCATCCGTGTCAACCCATACTCCAGATTCAATATTGAATGGTAGCAAATAATGAAGTCCTAATATACCCGCCTCTTTATGAAAATCATCTCTTTCTCCTTCGAAGTCGCCGCCAGCAAAAAGAGTAAGAAATCGATTAATATAGCGTTTATAGGTAACTATTCCTTCCCATTCTGTCTCATCTACTCCTTCCCACCCGATTTCCCATTTGAGTTCAAAAATATTTTTCGTTTCTGAAACCGTGATGGACCCCTCATTCATATTGCTTAACGCTTTTATTTCAGACCAAATATACCAATCTTCCTTGTAAAGTTTGTTACGAACCTCTTGTACTTCAGGTTTAGGAGTAAAACCTTCATAGTGAACAACGCGTGCCATTCCGCTCTTCATATGATAAAGCAAATGACAATGGAAAAACCAGTCTCCGGTCTCACTACCGTCAATTTCAAAAACAGTTGTCGACATCGGAGCGACATCAACTGTATGTTTAAGCGGTGCGTGATCATCTTGTCCATTAATAACGCGGAAGAATTGGCCATGCAAATGCATAGGATGGTGCATCATAGTTCGATTAATCAATATAAAACGGGTTATTTCATCGGCCCTGAGATGGATCACGTCACTGGCTGATAGCGGCCTATTATTAATAAACCAAACATACCGCTCCATATCTCCGTCTAAAGTCAAACGTATCTCACGCACCGGCAAGTCTTTATCAAAAGAGGTGCTCTCCAAAGACCGCAGATCTTCATATGGCGGACATGGCCGGGCTACGGTACCGTCGATGACTAAAATTTTT